>DASUWA010000017.1 GCA_036378675.1 Acidimicrobiales bacterium | reverse complement strand
TAGCTTCGCCCACCGATGAAAGCCCGCGCCCCCGCCTCGTCCGCGAACCTGGGCCCTGGATTCGACACGCTTGCGCTTGCGCTGGCGCTCTACGTCGAGGTGTCGGTTGAGCCCGCGGACCGGTTGGAAGTGCGCACGAGCGGTTGCGGAGCCGAGCACCCGGCTGACGCGAGCCATCTCGCCGCCACAGTCGCAACCCGCGTCGCGGGACACGATCGGCTGAGGATCGAGGTGCATTCCGACATCCCTGTCGGACGTGGCCTGGGTTCATCGGCCGCGCTCGCGGTCGCCGCGGCCGCGGCAGCAGGCGCAGAGGATCCGTTCTCGTGGGGCGCCGCGGTAGACGGTCACCCGGAGAACGCTGCGGCATCCGCGTTCGGCGGGTTCGTGACGGCAACGACCGTCAACGGGCGGCCTGTCGTCCGCAAACTTCGACTGGATTCGCAACTCGAGTTCGTCGTCGTCGTTCCAGAGCGCCAGCTTCTGACGACAGAAGCGCGTGCTGCGCTTGCGGATCAGGTGTCGCATTCGGACGCAGTGTTCAACCTCGGGCGCATGGGACTGCTCATAGCCGGGATGGCCGACCGCAACGAACTGATTCCCGCAGCAGGAGAGGACCGGCTGCACCAGGACGCGCGCACGTCGTCGTTCCCCGAGTCGCCGGCGCTGCTTTCGGGGTTACGGGACGCTGGGGCGCTGATGTCGTGCTGGTCCGGAGCGGGCCCCTCGCTGCTCGCGGTGTGCGGCCCGGGCGGCTCCGAGCGGGTCGCCAGCGCTGCAAAGCAGCTGATGAATGATATGAAAATCACTGGAAACGCATGGGTCCTGGAGCCGGACATAGGGGGGGTCACCGTTTCGCACAGAACCAGTGAGTAGCGTGGTCGGGATCCATCAGCGACCCAGGAGGGACCGGTATGGCCACCTACGAGGGCTACTGCGTCAAGTGCAAAGAGAAGCGTCAGTTCGAAGGCCAGGAAGTGACTCTGGCCAATGGCCGCCCCGCGGCTCAGGGAACCTGCCCTGTCTGCGGCACCAAGATGAACAGGATGCTCGGCGGGAAGAAATGATTAGTGGGCGCCGGGCCCCCCGGCCCGGCGCCCACGGCTTCCCCCTAGACTCGCCCGGTGCGGTACTGGCTCGAGACCCTGGGGTGCCCGAAGAACCAGGTCGATTCCGACAAGCTGGCCGGCACACTCGAAGCTGAGGGTTACGCGCGGGCCGGCTCAGCCGAAGCCGCCGACCTGGTCGTCGTCAACACCTGCGCCTTCATCGAGGAGGCGAGGCAGGAGTCGGTCGACACGATCCTCGCCCTTTCCGAATCGCGCCGTGCCGGTGCCAGGTTGGTGGTGACCGGCTGCATGGCCGAGCGCTACGGGCAGGAGGTCGCCGAAGCGCTCCCCGAAGTCGATCTGGTGGCCGGCTTCGGTGTTCCGGTGACGCTGCGCCGTAAGGGCAACGGACCCCCGGGCCCTGAGCTCCCTTCGTTCGACCTGCTCAACCTCCCGCGCCCCAAGGCGTCGGCCCCGTGGGCGTACGTGAAGGTCGCCGAGGGGTGTGACCGCAACTGCGGGTTCTGCGCGATCCCGTCCTTCCGGGGGCGCCAGCGCTCCCGCCAACTCGACGACATCCTGGCCGAGGTCGACAGGCTCGGCGTCGAGGAGGTCGTGCTCGTGGCGCAAGATCTCGCCTCGTACGGGCGAGACCTTCCGGGTACCCGCCGGCGCCGGCTCATCGAGCCGCTCGTTCGCTCCGTGACCGAACGCGTGAGCAGGGTGCGGCTGCTGTACTTGTATCCATCTGAGCTCGACGACGGTCTGATCAACACGATGGGCGAAACCGGGTGCCCGTACTTCGATCTGTCGTTGCAGCACGTGTCGCGCCCGTTGATGCGGAAAATGCGTCGATGGGGTGACGGCGAGCGCTTCCTATCGCGCATCGAGCAGATCCGGCGAACCCATCCCGACGCGACGTTTCGCTCGTCGTTCATTGTCGGCTATCCCGGCGAGACGGAAGAAGACCACGACCAGCTGCTCGCGTTCCTCGAGCAAGCGGAGCTCGACTGGGCGGGGTTCTTCCCTTTTTCCAAGGAGGAAGGCACCTACGCCGCGGCGCTGCCGGGCCAGGTTCCTGCACAGATCGCCGCCGAGCGGCTGACCGAGGCCTCCGAGCTGCAGGACGAGATCACCGCCCGCCGGAGGCAGTCCCTTGTCGGTACGACCGTCAGGGTTCTCGTGGACGAAGCGGGATCTGCCCGAAGCCACCGGGAAGCACCGGAGATCGACGGCGTGGTGCGGGTACCTATGGACCTGGCGCCCGGCACGTGGACGGACGTGGTCGTGACAGCAGCGGAGGGGCCCGACCTCGACGCTGAACCGGTCCGAGCGGGAGCGCTCTGATGGCGACCAAGGTCGCCGGGAAGTTCGAGTCGTCCGCGCTCGCGACACCCGCCAACGCGGTCACCGCCAGCCGGCTTCTCGCCACGCCGCCGCTGCTCGTCCTCGTCGTGCACTTCGGGATCTCCTGGGTCGCCGCTGCAGCTTGGATCATCGTCGCCAGCACGGACTTTCTGGACGGCTGGATCGCCCGCCGCCAAGGGGCGACGACCTCGGGTGCGTTCCTCGATCCGTTGGCGGACAAGGTGCTCGTGCTGGGCGCTCTCGCCGCATTGGCTGTAGCGGGGCTGGCCAGCTGGATCCCTGTGACGATCATCGGCTTCCGCGAGGTCGCGGTAAGCCTGTACCGATCGTCTGTCGCGCGCGCCGGCGTGTCCGTGCCGGCGAGGCCGCTTGCGAAGATGAAAACGGCCGCGCAGGACGCAGCAGTCGGTTTCATCCTCCTTCCCGCGACCGGTCTGCATGACAGGTGGATCGGCGAGTCACTGCTATGGGTGTCGGTGGCGCTGGCGTTGATCAGCGGGGCCCAGTACTTCATGGACAGCCGCAGGCCCGCCGAGATGCCGCCTGTCGAGGCTGCCGTGGAGGTCTGAGCGTGAGGTGCGAGGTCCTCGCCGTTGGCACCGAGCTGCTGCTCGGGCAGGTGGTGGACACGAACTCTGCGTGGATAGGTGAGCAGCTCGCCGCTGCCGGGATCGACTGCCACTTCCAGGCGAAGGTGGGTGACAACCAGCCCCGTATCGTCACTGCGATCCGGCAGGCGCTGGCGCGAAGCGATGCGGTCATCTGCTGCGGCGGCTTGGGGCCGACGCAGGACGACATCACCCGCGAGGCGATCGCGGAGGTGCTCGGCGTCCCGCTCGAGCTGAACGAGGAGATTGCGGCGCGGATCGAGGCGATGTTCTCGAGCCGGGGACGGGGCATGGCGCTGAACAACCTTCGCCAAGCCGAGGTGCCGCGAGGCGCGACCATCATCCCGCAGGTTCGGGGCACCGCTCCGGGATTGATCTGCCGGCTCGGTGACCGGACCATATACGCGGTTCCCGGGGTGCCGGGAGAGATGCGCGAGATGGTGGAGCGGGCGGTGGTTCCGGATCTGGTGTCGTTGTCGGGGGTGCGGGCGACCATCGAGAGCCGAACACTCCGCACGTGGGGGATGGCCGAGTCGACTCTGGCGGAGGTGCTTGCGCCCCGGCTGACCGCGCTTGACGCGGCCGCCGCTGCCGGCGGTGTGGTTCCGACGATCGCGTTTCTCGCGAGCGGGATAGAGGGCATCAAGGTCCGGATTACCACCAAGGCCTCGACGGAGGAGGCTGCCGAAGCCGCGATCTCTGCCGAAGAGGGGGAGGTGCGGCGGCTGCTGGGCCCGGTCGTTTTCGGGGTCGACGACGAGACGATGGAAGCGGCGGTCGGCATGCTGCTGACCGAACGCGGTCTGACCCTGGGGGTCGCGGAGTCTTTGACCGGCGGCCTGGTCGGCAGCCGGTTGACCGCCGTGCCCGGTGCCAGCGACTGGTTCCGCGGCTCGATCGTCGCTTACGCAACCGAGGCCAAGCGGAAGTTGCTGGGCGTCGGAGACGCTCCTGCGGTCAGCGAGGAGACGGCTCTAGGAATGGCCGCCGGCGCTGCCGCCGCGCTCGGGGCCGACGTCGGGCTGTCGCTCACAGGTGTGGCCGGCCCGACGGAGCAGGACGGCCAGCCGGTCGGGACGGTGTGGATCGGCATGCACATGCCCGCTGTTTCCGACGAGGCACGGCTGCTTCGTCTCGCCGGCGACCGTGATCAGATCCGCCAGATCGCCACCATCTCGGCCCTCGACTGGTTGAGGCGCACGCTTCTGGGTTCGGCGGAGGGCTGAAGTGCCGGCGCGCCGCCGGCTGTTCGTCGCGGTGTGGCCTCCGGCAGAGTTGCTGGACAAACTGGCCGGTCTCGAACGTCCCAAGGTGCCGGGTCTCCGCTGGACGACGAGGGACCAGTGGCACGTGACGTTGCGTTTTCTGGGTTCTGTGGCCGAGGACGAGGTCGAACCCTTGGTCGGGAGCCTGGATCGCCTGGCTGCAGTGCCGGCTTCGGTGGTCGCCCGACCAGTCGTTGCCGTCGCCGGCCCGGGACCGAAGAGATTGGGAAGCGGCGTATGGATGCTCCCGGTCGCCGGGTTGGAGCTGCTCGCTGCGGCGGTGGACAGACTGGTGGGCGCGGGTGGTGGCGGCGACGCAGACGCAGTCGCAGACGCCGACGCAGACGCCGAAGCCGACGCCGACGCCGACGGCGAAACAGGTCCCGCTCAGCCCGAGAGGCCGTTTACCGGTCATTTGACCCTTGCGCGCGCGAAGCGGCCTTCGGCGCTGCGAGATTTGCCGGCCCCGGCCATCAAGTCGACCTGGAACGTCGACGAGGTGACCCTCGTTAACAGCACGCTGCACCCGCACGGCGCGCGCTACGAGGTCATCGAACGCTGGCGGTTCTAGGGCTCGCCCTCCGAAGAACACACACCAGCACCCCGCATCGCCGGGTAGCTTGCCAACATGCCCGGCTCCCTTCTCGGAACCCGCGTCCGTCGCGTCGAAGACCCCGAACTCCTCACCGGGCGCGCGACGTTCATCGCCAACCTCCGCGTCGAGGGGATGGCCCGAGCGGTCTTCGTTCGTTCGCCGATCGCACACGCGCGCATCACGGGAATCGATACCGCCGAGGCTGCGAAGTCGCCCGGGGTCATCGCGGTATTCACCTCAGCCGATCTCGACATCGCGCCTTTCCACGGGTTCATGGTGTTGAACCCGGCATGCGCCCGCCCTCCCCTCGCCGACGGCAAGGTCCGGTTCGCAGGGGAGCCCGTTGCGATCCTCATCGCCGAAAACGAAACCGCCGCCCTCGACGCCGCCGAGCACGTGATCGTCGACTACGACCCGCTGCCGGCCGTGGCCGATGTGGAAGCCGCGGTCGCCCCCGGCGCACCGCTGCAATTCGAAGAGATCGGCAGCAACGTCGTCGCCGGCATGAAAGGCGCTGTGCCCGAGGGCACCACCCCGTTCGAGGGCGCGGCACGGGTCGTGCGCGCCCAACTCGAGAATCAGCGGATTGCAGTCCTGCCGATGGAGGGGAACGCAATCGCGGCGATCCCGCACGACACATCCGAGCCCGGCAGCGCCCATGACCTCACCGTCTACGTTTCAACCCAGATGCCGCATCTCTTTGCGCGCATGGCTTCCAAGATCATCGGCGTTGATTCCGAGCGGATGCGCGTCGTCGCCCCTCACGTAGGTGGAGGGTTCGGGGGCAAGGCGGGTGTCATCGCCGAGCACGCCGTGGTGATGGCTGCGGCGCTTCGCCTGGCTCGCCCGATCGCGTGGATCGAAGGTCGCTCAGAGAACCTCGTAGCCATGCCCCACGGGCGCGGGCAGATTCAGTGGGTGGAGGTCGGTTTTCGTGAGGCCGGCACCATCACCGGGATGAGGTGCTGCGTCCTCGGCGACGCAGGTGCCTACGCCGGCTTCGGGGGCGCGCTCGCCATAGGGCCGACGCGCATGATGGCTCAGGGCGTCTACGACATCCCCATCATCGAGTACAACGTGGCGGTCGCGGTCACCAACACGACACCGATGGGAGCTTTCAGAGGCGCTGGCCGTCCCGAAGCGGCCGAGATGCTCGAACGGATCATGGACATCGCCGCCGACGAACTCGACATCGATCCGGTCGAGCTCCGCCGGCGCAACTTGCTCCCCGCGTTCGAAGATCCGCTCACGACCGTGATGGGGACGACCTACGACAACGGCGACTACGGCAAAGCGCTAGACGAAGTCGTCCGCCTCGCCGGCTACGAGCAGCTCAGATCCGAGCAGGACGAGCGACGCCGTCGCGGCGACCGGTGGCAGTTGGGAATTGGCGTGTCGGTATATGTCGAGATAACCGCGGGTGGCGGTGCCCAGGAATACGGGTCGGTCGAGATCGACCGCGACGGCTGGGCGACGATCCGCGTCGGAACGTCCGCGCACGGTCAAGGGCACGCCACCGCCTTTGCGATGATCGTCTCGGACCGCCTCGGCATACCCATCGACTCGATCCGTTTCGTGCAATCCGACACCGCGCAAGTACCGCGAGGTGGTGGTACCGGCGGGTCCCGCTCGCTGCAAGTGGGCGGGAGCGCGGTGTTGTCCGCCGCGGAAGCCGTCCTTGAAAAAGCGAAAGCCCTCGCGGCGGCCGAGCTCGAGGCGAGCTCCGACGACATCGTGGTGCACGACGATGGCCGCGTCGGTGTGGCCGGCGTGCCGTCAACCGCGCTCACGTGGGCGCGGTTGGCCGAACTGGCGGAGTCGGCTGCCGGCGATGCCGGCGATCCTGGCGATGCCGGCGATGCCGGCGATTCCGGCGATGCCGGCGATTCCAGCGACTCTGGGGACTCCGGGGACTCTGACCTTGGTCCGCTCGCTGCGGCGATCGATTTCAACCAGGGAGGCGCGACCTTTCCTTCCGGCGCGCACGTGTCGGTGGTCGAGGTCGACACCGAGACCGGCTTGGTGAGGCCGCTTCGCCACATCGCAGTCGACGACTGCGGACGAGTCCTCAATCCGTTGCTTGTCACCGGCCAGCAGCACGGGGGGATCGCGCAGGGAGTCGCGCAGGCATTGTGGGAGCAGGTTGTCTTCGATGCGGATGGGAACCCGCTCACTGCGAATCTCGCCGATTACGCGATGCCCAGCGCCGCCGAGTTTCCTTCCTTCGAAACCGAAAACGTCGAGACGCCTACGCCGCGCAACCCCCTCGGCGCGAAAGGCATAGGCGAGTCCGGGACCATCGGTTCCACTCCTGCCGTGCACAACGCCGTCGTGGACGCACTCTCGCATCTGGGTGTGCGTCATGTCGCCATGCCGTGCACTCCCGAACGGGTCTGGCGTGCGATCCAGGCTGCGGCTGCGGGGCTCGACGGAGGTGACAGACCCCTCTGGCGTGACCCTCCGGCGGCGTTCGATTCGCTTCCTGTGGCGGGTCAGGCGCAGAGGCCGGAAGCCGCTGACGCCGATATCTGACTCCGGTTCACGTTTCACGTTTCGCGTTTCGACGTTTAGGCGGTCACGCTGACGATTCGCTCGGGCTCTTGTGTTTTTGCGGGACATATGGCTTCTGCGGTGCAATCGCGACCCTCATCCGGTTGCCCTGTCCCGCAGAAACGATTTGTACCTGAAAAAGGGGAGGGTTGAAGCGGCCAAGGCGCTCTTGCGAGACACTCCGGGAGAGCGGCAGGAGGCGAGGGCTGACGGCCGAGGGGGCATCCACCTCCGAACACCTGTTCGGCTCTACACTCGTGAAAACAACACGGCTGTAAGCCGTCACACCCCGTTCGTAGGGTGAGCCCCCGTACCGACAACGAGGCGAGAGGAAGGCATTCCGGTGGAGCGAGACAAGGCCCTAGAGATGGCAATGGGGCAGATAGAGAAGCAGTTCGGCAAGGGCGCCATCATGCGGATGGGCGAGAACGTCAACATGGAAATCGAAGCGATACCGACCGGCGCCCTTTCCCTTGACATCGCCCTCGGTATCGGGGGCCTGCCTCGCGGGCGGATAGTCGAGATCTACGGTCCCGAGTCCTCGGGTAAGTCGACGCTGGCCATGCACGTCGTAGCCGAAGCGCAACGCAACGGTGGGATCTGCGCCTACATCGACGCCGAGCACGCAATGGATCCGGTATACGCCAAGGCGATCGGGGTCAACGTCGACGATCTTCTCATCTCCCAGCCCGACACCGGCGAGCAGGCGCTCGAGATCGCCGACATGCTGATCCGGTCCGGAGCCCTCGACGTCATAGTCATCGACTCAGTTGCTGCGCTCACCCCGCGCGCCGAGATCGAAGGTGACATGGGAGATACCCACGTCGGCCTTCAGGCCCGGCTGATGTCGCAGGCCCTCCGCAAGCTGACCGGCACCCTCAGCAAGTCCAAGACCATCGCGATCTTCATCAACCAGTTGCGAGAGAAGGTCGGGGTCATCTACGGCTCGCCTGAGGTCACCCCGGGCGGGCGGGCATTGAAGTTCTATTCCTCGGTGCGTCTGGACATCCGCCGCGTGGAATCGATCAAGGACGGGGCAGAAGTCATCGGCAACCGGACACGCGTCAAGGTCGTGAAGAACAAGACAGCGCCCCCATTCCGCCAAGCGGAGTTCGACATCATGTACAGCAAGGGGATCAGCCGCGAGGGATCCATGCTCGATGTGGCTGTCGACCTCGGGATCGTCAAGAAGTCGGGTGCCTGGTACACCTACGAAGGCGAGCAGCTCGGACAGGGCCGGGAGAACGCCAAGGCGTTCATTGGCTCCAACCTCGAGCTGATGATCGAGATCTCCGAGAAGGTCCGTCAGCAGGTAGGCATGGGCGACCAACCGCTGGACGTCCCCATCGGTGCCGACCCGGCCGACGACGAGCCGATCAGCCTCGACGACTGATACACCTCGACGCCGGGCGTCGAGGACTATCGCCATCGCAACGTCCGGGTCGTCCTGCTTCGCAGAAAACGGACCCGGCCGATGCGCGGCGCCAGTCCTCCGCCCGGGCGGGCTAAGCGGTTCGGAGGGGGCGAAGTCCGGTAAAGACAACGCAGGTGAGTCAGTTTTCCCGGAGGGGACTGACGCAGATGCGTTGTTTGATACCGGGCTCGTCCGGAGACGAGGTGTTTAGCCCAGAATCGGACATTTGCCTCACCTTTCTCCGAAAAGTCCGAATTTGCGTGATCTTCTGCAGGATCCGTGTTACTCCTGTCGAATCGCTTTCTGAAATCCGCAGGCCTCCCGGTATCGGTACCGGGCTAAGGGTTGCACGGCAGCGGGGAGTCACCGGTGGTCGAAGTCCTCAAGGTGTCCAGTAAGTCCAATCCCAACTCGGTGGCCGGAGCGCTCGCCGGCGTAGTCAGGGGAGCGGGGTCGGTGGAGATGCAGGTAGTCGGTGCCGGTGCCCTCAACCAAGCGGTGAAGGCGCTCGCGATCGCTCGCAGCTACGTCGCGAATACCGGTATGGACCTCGCCTGCCGGCCCACCTTCGCAGACATAGAGATCGACGGAGAGGAGCGCACCGCCATCCGGTTGCTCGTCGAGAAGTTCGCGGCGCGCCCGGTTGGGGAGCAAGCACCGGCTCAGACCGCCGGTACGAGCGAGCGAGGGACCGGCCAAGCGCAACCGAGCCGGCCGCCGGTCGATGCCCGCGGCACGGACACAGGGATGCCGGCACCGGCCACCGCTCCCGCAACCTCGCCCGCCTAGCGCACCGCAGCGCAGATAGAGGCACCCGAGCCCAGATAGGGGCACCGCCTGCGCCCGAGCGGCGGCCACCCGCCCTCTTAGAATCAGGGGGTGCCCGAAGTTCCGCCTCGCCGCTATCTGGTCCGCACCTTCGGCTGCCAGATGAACGAGCACGACTCGCAGCGCATCGCCGGCCTGCTCGAGTCGGACGGCATGGTGCCCGCGTCCGGGCTTGACGACGCCGACGTGGTCGTTCTCAACACCTGCTGCATCCGGGAGAACGCCGACAACAAGCTGTACGGGAACCTCGGCCACCTGAAGTCCCTGAAGGACGACCGTCCAGGCCTGCAGATCGCGGTGGGCGGATGCCTGGCTCAGAAGGACCGCGAGCTCATCCAGCAGCGTGCGCCATGGGTCGACGCGGTGTGGGGCACCCACAACGTGAGCAGGGCAACGCAGCTCCTCGCCGCGGCCAGCGCGAGCGGAACTCCGGTGCTGGAGATCCTGGACGGCCGGAGCGACGATCTCACCGGCGACGACTTCCCCTCGGCGATGCCCGTGCGGCCCGGGCAGGCGTGGGCGGCCTGGGTCACCATCCAGATTGGCTGCGACAACAGCTGCGCCTTCTGCATCGTGCCCTCGGTCCGTGGTCCAGAGGTGAGCCGACCGTTCGCCGAGATCGTCGAAGAAGTCCGGGCCATCGCCGAGAAAGGCACCGTCGAGGTGACGTTGCTCGGCCAAAACGTCAACTCGTACGGCCGCGACATCACCACCCAGCTGAGGACCCGGCCGGACTGGCGCGACGCCGCCGAGCTCGCGGGCGGGAATTGGGCCTCAGCGGATCGCCCGAGGGCTAGGCCGCTCTTCGCCGACCTGCTCCAAGCGGTCGGGAGGGTGGACGGAATCAGGCGAGTCCGGTTCACCAGCCCGCACCCGAAGGATCTGCGGCCGGAGACCATCGAGGTGATGGCCAGCGAACCGGCCGTCTGCCCCCAGCTGCACCTGCCGCTCCAATCAGGTAGCGACGGGGTGCTGGCACGCATGCACCGTGGCTACACGGCCGAGCGCTATCTCGAACGCCTGCACGACGCGAGGGCCGCCATCGAGGATCTGGCGGTGACGACGGACATCATCGTCGGTTTTCCCGGTGAGACGGAGAACGATTTCAGA
This sequence comes from Acidimicrobiales bacterium, assembly GCA_036378675.1. NCBI lineage: Bacteria > Bacillati > Actinomycetota > Acidimicrobiia > Acidimicrobiales > Acidimicrobiales bacterium. The sequence continues at coordinate 120,256 of DASUWA010000017.1, read as the reverse complement.
CAGACGCTCGAGGTGGCGGCCGAGGCGCGCTACGACAGCGCGTACACGTTTATCTACTCGCCGCGGCCCGGGACCGAGGCGGCCGGGATGACCGACCACATGGTGCCGGCGGATGTGTGCGGAGAGCGATTCGAGAGGCTGCGGATCGTCGTGGAGCGCAGCGCTCTGAAAGCGCACCGGGATCGTGTCGGACGGGTCGAGGAGGTCCTGGTCGAGGGCCCGTCGAAGCGCAATCCCGGCAACGTTACCGGCCGCACGGGACAGGGAAAGCTTGTTCACCTCCCGGCGGAGCCCGGCGCCCTTCCGGCCGGAACTTGGGCGGACGTCCTGATTACAAGGGCAGCGCCTCACTTCCTCATCGGCGAACTCGTCGAGGTGACCGGGAGGCCGACCCACAAAACGCGCATTCCCGTGGTGGCCGGCTGAACCGATCATCGCCAAGGCATCTCGCTTTGGTGGGTTGCACCGCTAGCGGCAAGTCGGAAATCGCCGTCGAGGTCGCTCGCCGTCTCGGTGATGTCGAAATCGTCACGGTTGATTCCATGCAGGTGTATCGCGGCATGGACGTCGGCACCGCCAAACCGACGCCAGAGCAGCGCCGTGACGTAGCACATCACCTTCTCGATATCGCCGACCCGTCTGAACAGTGGAGTGTCGCGCGCTGGGCGGCGGAGGCTCGACGAACGATCGCTGGCATCGAAGGGAGAGGCCGCCGAGCGTTGCTCGTCGGTGGCACCGGGTTGTACTTCCAGGCGGTCGTCGACGGCCTGCAGCCGCCGGGTCTGTACCCCGAGGTCAAAGCCGAACTCGAACAGGAAACCGACACCGAAGAGCTCCACGCCCGCCTTTCGGTGCTGGACCCGGTGGCCGCGGGCCGGATGGAACCGACGAACAGGAGGCGGGTGATCCGGGCTCTGGAGGTGACCATCGGCAGCGGGAGGTCTTTTTCCAGCTTCGGACCCGGAATGGAGGCATTCCCGAACACGTCGTGGAGACTCGCAGGCATCTGGCTTCCCCGAAGGGTGGTGAGCGACAGGATCGACGCACGCTTCGACCGGATGGTGTCTCACGGCCTGGTCGAGGAGGTCAAACGGCTGAGGGCATCGCCGGCGGGGCTCTCGCGGACTGCGAGGCAGGCGCTCGGCTACCGGGAGATCCTCGACCATCTCGAGCGCGGGACGTCACTCGACGGCGCCGTCGCCGAGGCCAAGCGCCGAACCAGGGCATTCGCCCGGCGCCAGCGGATGTGGTGGCGGCGGGACCCGCGGATCGTCTGGCTCGGGGTGGCCAACAACCCGTTCGCCGTCATCGGCCAGTTGCTGGGACAATGGAACGAGCAATGAGAGACCCCGAAATCACCCTCGCCAAGCTCCACGGAGTCGGCAACGACTTCCTGGTGGTGCTCGATCCGGCCCCGGATTTCGACGCCGGCGGGCCGGAGTTGGCGCGCCGTTTGTGCGACCGGCACCGCGGCATCGGCGCCGACGGGCTGATAGCCGGCCGGCGGATAGCGATAGAGGGCGCCGGCGGGGCGGTTCTGAGCTTCCGTCTGTGGAACGCCGACGGCAGCGAGGCGGAGATGAGCGGCAACGGGATCCGGTGCCTGGCTCACGAGGCCCTCGAATACGGATGGGTCCCCGAAGGCGAGCCGTTCCTCGTCACGACTCCCGCGGGCTTGCGCGAGGTGACCATTACGCGCAACGGCGGCAGCTCGGCGTGGGGCGCGGTCGATATGGGCGTCGTGAAGGTGCAGGGAGAGGCCGAGCGTTGCAACGTCGGGCAGGGGCAGCTCCTGGTCGATGTCGGGAACCCCCACCTGGTGGTCCTCGGCCCGGACCCGGCCACGGTCGACGTAGCGGCCCTCGGCCCGTTGCTCGAAAGGACCGACCCGGCGGGTCTCAACGTCGAGTTCGTCGCTCTGGGTCCGGGAGCCGACGAAGTGACCATGAGGGTTTGGGAGCGCGGCGTCGGAGAAACCGAGGCCTGCGGCACAGGGTCGTGCGCGGCTGCGGCCGCGGTGCATCACTGGGGCCGTGTCGGGTCGGCGGTGACCGTGCACCAACCGGGCGGCGCCGCAGCCGTGGAGTTGCGAGCCGACGGAACCGCGCTCCTTTCAGGTCCGAGCGAACGGATAGCCACCTGCCTGGTCCGCTGGTGAGGGAGCGACTCGCTTGAGCCTTATCGAACGCGCCTTCAGGGAGAAGATCGTCCTGGTCGGCGTCACCGTCCCCCCCGGGACGGACGAGGAGACCGAGATGCACCTCGACGAGCTCGCCCTTCTGGTCGACACCGCCGGCGCGGACGAGGCCGCACGGGTGGTGCAGCGGCGTGACCACCCCGACCCCGCCACGTTCGTCGGGAAAGGCAAGGCGGCAGAGCTCCGCGTCATCTCCGAGTCCGTCGACGCCGACACCGTCATCTTCGACGACGAGCTGAGCCCGGCGCAGTCGCGCAACCTCGAGAAGATCCTCGGCCGCACCGCGATCGACCGAACTGCCGTGATCCTCGACATATTCGCCCAGAACGCCAGGACCCCAGAAGGCAAGGCGCAGGTCGAGCTTGCCCAGATCCGGTACCGGCTGCCCCGCCTCCGGGGTCGCGGCCTCCAGCTGTCGCAGCAGGCCGGCGGTATCGGCACGAGAGGCCCCGGAGAGACGCAGCTCGAGGTCGACCGGCGCCGGCTGGTGAGGCGGATGAACCGGCTGGAAAGCGACCTTCGGCGGCTGACCGAGCAGCGCCGGCTCCAGAGGAAGGCGCGTGCAGAGAGCAGGCTGGCGTCTGTTTCGCTGGTCGGCTACACCAACGCCGGTAAATCGACGCTGCTGAACACGCTCACCGACGCGGGCGTCTTGGTGGAGGACCGTTTGTTCGCAACCCTCGATCCTCGTACGCGCAGGCTCGCGTTGCCCGGGGGAGAGTCGGTGTTGTTGTCAGACACCGTCGGCTTCGTCCGGAAGTTGCCGCACCAGCTCGTCGAGGCGTTCCGATCCACTCTCGAGGTGGTGAAGGAGGCGGACCTGCTCGTTCACGTCGTCGACAGCGCGAGCCCGGACCCCGAGGCTCAGATCGAGGCCGTCCGAACCGTCCTGGGTGAGATCGGCGCCGGCGAGGTGCCCGAGCTCCTCGCGTTCAACAAGGCGGATGTCACGACCGAAGCGAAGCGTCTGGCGGACCGCCACCCGGGCTCGGTGGTGATATCCGCGTTGACCGCCGAAGGTTTGGAGGACCTTCTCGTCGCGCTCGGGGACCGCATCCGCGCCGCGGCCAAGGTCATGGACCTCGTCGTGCCGTACGAGAGGGGCGATGTGCTCGCGGCGGTGCACCGCGAGGGCGAGGTGTTGGTGGAGACCCACGACGCGACCGGCGCGCGGTTGCGGGTGAGGGTGGACGAGGCTGGGGCGGCACGGTTCTCGGAGTTCGCCGTCGACGGGGCAAACCCCGCATGACGGGCCGTGGTGCGGAGCATAGGTTCGAGCCTCCTGCGTACCCCTACGACCGCCTCGAGGAGTCGCGGAAGATTGCCGCCGCCCACGAAGGCGGGATCGTCGATCTTTCGATCGGCACCCCGGGGGATCCGCCGCCGGCCGAGGTCCTCGCAGCACTCAACGACGGCGGAGACGATCACGACAGGGCATCTCGCGGTTACCCCGCTTCGGCAGGGAGCGTCCAGCTGCGTCAAGCGGTTCAGCAGTGGACAAAGAACAGGCTCGGCGTGCCTGTACCTCTGGAGGCAATATCGGCCTGCGTCGGCACCAAGGAATTCGTGGCGACGACGCCGGCATGGTTGAAGCTCAGGTACCCGGAGCGTGACACCGTTCTCTACCCCGCCGTCTCTTACCCCACGTACGAAATGGGGGCGGTGCTCGCCGGCCTCCGACCGGTTGCCGTGCCAGTCGATTCGCACTGGCGGATCGACGTCGGCGCAATTGACGAGGACGACGCGCGCCGGGCCCTGATGCTCTGGGCCAACACTCCCGCCAACCCGGCCGGCTCGATAGACGATCTCGCCGCGATCGCGAGATGGGGTCTCGAAGAAAACGTTCCCGTCTTCAGCGACGAGTGCTACGCCGAGTTCACCTGGGATGGTCAGCCTCGAACAGTTCTGGGTTGCGGCGACGGGCCGGACGGCATCGAAGGTGTGGTCGCGGTTCACTCGTTGTCCAAGCGGTCCAACATGGCGGGCCTGCGAGTCGGTTGGTACGCCGGCGACCCTGATCTCGTCGGTTACCTCCGAGAGGTGAGAAAGCACGCCGGGTTGATGGTCCCCGGGCCGGTTCAACGGGCGGCGACGGCAGCGCTTGGCGACCAAGACCATGTCGAGCTCCAGCGGAGCCGCTACCGCGAGCGTCTCGAGTTCTTTGCGCACGTCCTTTCCGGGTTGGGCGTCGAGGCCCGATTGCCAGAAGGCGGTTTCTACCTCTGGGTGGGTGCGCCTTCGCGCGACGAGTGGGCTTGGACGCGGTGGCTGGCTGAGCATGCAGGGGTGCTCGTGTCCCCCGGTTCGTTCTACGGGGCCGGCGGCGCGGGTTATGTGCGGCTCGCGATGGTTGCGCCGCTGGAGCGCCTGCAACTGGTCGCGAACCGCCTCGGCCTTTAGATTGAAGGCCCGTGGCCGACCTCGAATCTGAGATACGCGAGTTGTGGGAACGAAGGGAAAGTTTGAGCCCGTCCGACGGCGAAGCCGCGACGGTTGTGCGCGACGCGATCGACTTGCTCGACAATGGTGAGGCGCGCGTCGCCGAGCTCGGGCCTGACGGCGAGCCGGTTGTCCACGACTGGCTGAAACTGGCGATCCTGCTTCTGTTCAGGGTGTCCGGGATGGAGACGATCGAGCTCGGACCCTTCGAGTACGCGGACCGCATCCCGTTGAAGAAGGGTTACGAGGAAGCGGGCGTGAGAGTGCTCCCCGGTGCGTCTGCAAGATGGGGCAGCTACCTTCAACCAGGCGTGATACTCATGCCCAGCTACGTCAACATCGGGGCACGCGTGGGGAGCGGCACGATGGTCGACACCTGGGCGACGGTGGGCAGCTGCGCGCAGATCGGTCGCAACACGCACCTGTCCGGAGGAGTCGGAATAGGCGGAGTCCTCGAACCGCCTCAGGCGGCTCCCGTGTTCGTGGGGGACGAGTGCTATATCGGCAGCCGCTGCATCGTCGCCGAAGGGGCCCGGGTCGGGGAGGGAACCGTGCTAGGGGCTGGATGCATCCTCACCGGAACCATCCCGGTGATCGACGCCGAGACGGGGGAGGAGCTCTCTCGTGGTGTCGTGCCGAGCTGGTGTGTGGCCGTCCAAGCCAGCCGGACGCGCGCCTACCCCGGTGGAGAGTTCGGGCTTCCGTGCGTGCTTGTTGTCCGCAGACTCGACCCGGGAACTCGGCACGACAAGTCCAAGCTCAACGACGTCCTGCGGGAGCACGGCGGCACGCTGTAACCGCTAGCCGCAAAGGCGAGCGTTGCGCTAAAGCTTTCGGAGTACGGTCACCACTTTTCCGTAGATCCGTATATCGCGAGGGTCGAAGACCATCGGCGAAAGTCTGGGGTTGGCAGGATTGAGGACCACCTTGTTGCCCTTGCGGCCGTAGGTCTTGACGGTGGCCTCCTCGCCTGGAATCCCCGCGACCACGACGTCGCCCTTGTTCGCTTCCTCCTGCTGGCGGACCACCACGAAATCACCGTCGAAGATGCCTGCGTCGATCATCGAGTCACCGCGGACGCGAAGCATGAAAAGCTGGCCGTCTCCGGTGAAGTCCTCCGGCAGCGGGAGCAGCTCCTCGACGTTCTCCTGCGCGATGACGTTGGTTCCGGCGGCGACGTCGCCAACCAGAGGGATGTGACGCGCCGGCCTGCGCTCGATGGCCGCTCCCGAGTTGGCGTCGTAACGGACCACGATCGCACGGGGCTTGGTGGGATCGCGCTTCAGGAATCCCTGGCGCTGAAGCGTCGTGAGATGGGTGTGGACCGTCGATGAAGACGTCAACCCGACGGCTTCCCCGATCTCCCGCACGGAAGGCGGGTACCCCCGTTCGCGTAGCTGCTCCGCAATGAAATCCAGGATCTCCTTGCGCTTGCCGGTCAACTCGGTATCCGTCACGAGATTTCACGTTAGAGCATCCGGCGAGGAAAGGCAAACATTTGTTCGAAGCAGGGTCTTGACAACGAACGGACGTTCGTGATGGGATGGCGGGGAACAAACGTTCGTCCGACCAGCCAGACCGACTGACCAAACCGACTAGCCAGACCCGACTAGCCAGAAAGGTGGAGCTGCCGTGGTGGCCGCAATGGTCGATTACCCCAGGAATATACGGCTCGAGATCTACCGCCGCAGGCGGATCGCGGCGGCGGCGCTGCTGGTTGGCATCGTCCTCTTCCTGATGGTCGCAACTCTCGCCGTCCAGGCGGCGCTCGGCCGCACCGGTGGTGGACCCCTCGCTGCCACCGGTGCGCTGCCTGGCGGCCAGCTCGCCGACGATCAGGCCTGGGTCGTGCGTCCCGGAGACACGATCTGGTCGATCGCCGAAGCCGTGGAACCGCACGGCGACGTGAGGCCCCTCGTCGATCGGATCAGTGCAGAGCTGGGGGGCAGGCCCCTGTACGCCGGCGAGCGGCTGAACATCCCGGTTGGTCGCTGAACATACCTATCGCCGGCCACCTGCAGTAAAGCAGTCCCAGGGGGATAGGGTCGCGATTGGTGCGCTGCCCCCATTGCTCGAGTGTGGATGACAAAGTCGTCGATTCGCGAGCCGCGGAGGAGGGTGCCGCTATCCGGCGCCGCCGTGAATGCCTCGCATGTGGCCGGAGGTTCACGACGTACGAGAGGCTCGAAGAAGTGCCGTTCACCGTCGTGAAGCGATCCGGCGAACGGGTTCCTTTCGAACGCGCCAAGATCGTCGAAGGGATTCGCGCCGCATCCAAGAATCGACCGGTCACCGAGGAAGAGATGGAGGGCCTCGCCGCTGACGTAGAGGAGGCGCTGCGGATGGTCGGGCACGAAGTTTCCTCACAGCAGATCGGAGTCGCGGTGCTCGAAAGACTGCGCGCGATCGACGAAGTCGCTTACCTGCGTTTTGCCAGCGTGTACAAGGGTTTCTCCGGAGCGACCGATTTCGAGCGGGAAGCCGGCATGCTCATCAAGTCGACCAGACCCAAGTCACCCGGGCAGGTCTCGGGGGGTCGCACGAGCAGGTAGCGTGCACGGGTGGCCGCCGGCGCCCGATACCGTCCGTCCGGTTCAAACGGCCTCCGGCGCCCTCTCCAGACAGGAGGACCTTTGCATGCGTGTTGGAGTTCTCACCGGGGGCGGTGACTGCCCCGGCCTCAACGCTGTCATCCGCGCAGTGGTGCGTAAGGGGGAGGTGGGTTACGGAGACGAGTTCGTCGGTTTCCTCGACGGCTGGCGAGGGGTGATCGAGAACCGGACCACCGTTCTCGACGTCGAGCGTTGCCGTGGGATCCTTCCGCGCGGTGGGACGATCCTCGGCACCTCGCGAACCAATCCGTACAAGATCGACGGTGGTGTTGCGAAGGCTCTCGACACCCTTCGCTCGCAGAGAGTCGACGCCCTGGTGGCGATCGGCGGCGAAGATACTCTCGGTGTCGCGCACAAGCTGAGCCAGGAAGGGGTCTCGGTCGTTGGCGTGCCCAAGACCATAGACAACGACCTCTCTGCCACCGAGGTCACGTTCGGCTTCCACACTGCCGTCCAGATCGCAACGGACGCAATCGACCGGTTGCACACGACGGCCGAATCTCACGACCGTGTGATCGTCTGCGAAGTCATGGGACGGCACGCGGGTTGGATCGCGACGTACGCGGGTATCGCCGGTGGTGCCGCGGAGATTCTGATACCTGAAGAGCCCTTCGACATCGACGAGGTGTGCCGGAACCTGAAGGCACGCCACGCCAAGGGTCGTTATGCGTCGATCGTTGTCGTCGCGGAGGGCGCCGTTCCCGTCGAGGGAACGATGACGATCGCATCGAGGGAAGTCGACCAGTTCGGGCATCCCCGGCTTGGCGGAATTGCGAACGTCCTGGCGGAAGAGATCGAGCAGCGGACCGGATTCGAGACCAGGGTCACCATCCTCGGCCATGTACAGCGGGGTGGTACTCCGACTGCGTTCGATCGCGTTCTCGCCACCCGGTTCGGCGTAGCTGCCATCGACGCGGTGCACGACGGTGCATTCGGGCAGATGGTGGCATTGCGGGCAGACGCGATAGTGCGGGCTCCGTTGGGCGAGGCGGTGAAGGAGCTGAAGACGGTCGACGCCGGGTTGTTCCACGGTGTCGCCGAGGTGTTCTTCGGTTAGCCCCAGTTCCCGGCGGTGTCACCAGTTCGCGGGCTCGGGTCCGGCAGGCGCGTCGAGAGCGCCGGCGGACTCCAGAAGCTCGCGCATCGGGCCGAAAAGGTGCTCGGGAGCGGCCAGGATCAGCCGCCCGTCCAGGGCTTCCACCCTTCCTCCCGCTTCCGAACAGACGAGCGCGCCGGCGGCGAGGTCCCAAGGGTTGAGACCCCACTCGTAGTAGACGTCGAATCTCCCGGCTCCGGTCCAGCAAAGGTCGAGCGCGGCAGCCCCGAACCGGCGCACGTCACGGACGACCGGCAGCACTTTGGTGAGGACGTGTGACTGCCACGCACGCCTGGCCGGAAGGTACCCGAATCCGGTTGCGACCAGGGCCGTGTCGAGAGTCGACCGATCGGTTGCGACGCGGCGGGGGATGCCGTTTCTGCGAGCACCCCAACCGCGAACGGCGGCCCAGGTCTCGTCCCGGCAGGGATCGATGACGACGCCTACGGCGGTCTCGCCGTTCACTTCGGCCGCGACCGACACCCCGAAATGAGGCACGCCGAACAAGTAGTTGGTGGTCCCGTCGAGAGGGTCCACGACCCAGCGGATTCCCGAGGACCCGAGTTGGGTCGTCCCTTCTTCGCCGAGAACCGAGTCGTCCGGCCTCCTCGAGCGGATCGTTTCCACGACCGCCGCCTCGGCTGCAAAATCGGCGTCGGAGACCATGTCGGTGGCCGAGATCTTGGTGTCCACCTCGAGCTCGGCGTCTATAGCCTCTTCGAGTACCGCCGCGGCAGCTCTCGCGGCCTCCAGCGCCGTTTCGGCCAGGTCGACAAGTAACCCGTCCGGGTCGCGCGGCGGCCGGAACACTTTCTCTGCCGGCATCAGAGCCGACGCAGGAGTCGGAGGACTCATCCCGCCTTTGTCTAGCAGTACCTTGACGGAGTGTTAGTCGACCTGCGTTCGGACACCGTCACCCGGCCCACACCTGAGATGCGACGGGCGATGGCGGATGCTGAGGTCGGCGACGACGAGTACGGAGAAGACCCGACAGTCAACCTGCTCCAGGACACGTTCGCGGAGCTGGTAGGCAAACCCGCCGGGCTCTTTGTCCCGTCTGGGACAATGTCCAACCAGATCGCCCTACAGATCCTGACCCGGCCGGGTGACCACGTGGTCGTGGGCGCCCATCAGCACGTGGTGCTGTACGAGGCCGGCGCTGCGGCGATCAACGCCGGCATCAACTGGGCGCCGGCCGACGACTCCGACGGGACCATCGCGCCCGGGGACGTCGATGCCGCAGTCGAGCGCACCCAGCACCACCAGCCTTCCATCGGGGCGGTGGCGGTGGAGGACACCCACATGGCATCGGGCGGGAACGTGTGGGACATGGACAAGCTTGAGGGAGTCGCCGCTGCGGCGCGACGGCACGGACTGCCTGTCCATCTCGACGGCGCTCGGCTCTGGCACGCCGCGGTCGCCTCGGGGCAGAAGCTCAGCGACCGGGCCGCGCCGGCGACGCTCGTCACCTGCTGCCTGTCGAAAGGGCTTTCGGCTCCTGTCGGCTCGATCCTGGCCGGGCCGATCGACCTGATCGGCGAAGCCATATTGCGGCGCAAGCGACTCGGTGGGGCGATGCGTCAGGCGGGCGTCTTGGCCGCGGCGGGATTGGTCGCGATCCGGTCCGGCATCGATCGTCTGGCCGAAGATCACGAGCGGGCGCGGCGGCTCGCGTCGGCAGTCGCCGAGCGCTGGCCGGGAGCCGGCTGCGATCCCCAGAAGGTGGAGACGAACATCGTGTTGTTCTCGCACCCCCACACTCCGCAGCTTCTGGCGTACCTCCGCGACAACGACATCCTCGCCGGGACGATCGCACCCGGTGTCGTCAGGCTGGTGACGCACCGCGACGTCGCGGACGACGGCATCGACCTGGCGTGCAAGGCGCTCGCGGGGGCGCCCGACTGACGGTGCGCGGTTACTTTCTAAGCCGTGCCGGAACTGCTGACTGCCGTGCCCGCCAGCGTGCTGGCCATCTACGCACATCCCGACGACCCTGATGTGGCCGCCGGCGGGACGCTGTCTCGCTGGTCGGAAGCGGGCTGCGAGGTTCATGTGTGCATCTGCGCCGAGGGAGACAAGGGATCGCTCGACCCGGCGACGGAACCTCCCGAACTGGTCGCCACCAGGCGCCTCGAAGTCGCCGCATCGGGCGAGGTGCTCGGAGTTGCCGAGCACCACTGGCTCGGATACCTCGACGGGGAGCTCGACGACGAGGGCGAACTTCGCGCCCGTCTGGTCTCGTTGATCCGGTCGGTGAGGCCCGAGGCGGTGATGGGGCCGGATCCGACGGCTGTCTTCTTCGGCCAGCACTACGTCAACCACCGAGATCACCGGTCGGTCGGATGGGCCGTTCTGGACGCCGTCTCGCCGGCGGCGGCGTTCCCCCACTACTTTCCGGAGTCCGGCCCAGCCCATCGCGTCGGCAACCTCTACCTCTCGGGCAGCCTGGAGCCCGACGTTTGGGTGGACATTTCGACGACCATAGATTCCAAGGCGGCTGCCATCGGTTGCCATAGCACTCAGGTCGGGGACAACGGCGAATGGCTACGCGTTGCGGTGCGACAGCGGGCCGAGGATGCGGGACGTCGCGCCGGCGTCGCGTTCGCCGAGGGATTCCGTCGGGTTCAGCTATAGCCCCGGCGCCCAGGCGTGTATCGCTGCGAGCTATGAAGGGGGGTTGTCTTCGCCGTTGAAGCGCTTGCGGAACCGCCGGGCCATGTCTTCTACGGCGTCGTTGAAACCGCGAGCCTTGACCGAACCACGTAGCTCGTCCAGACCGCGCCGGCTGATCTTGCGGAGGTTCTGGATGAGCACCACCGCACTGGCGAGCATGATCACGAACCCGAAGACGCCGACGATCCAATCCGAAGCGAATGCTGCGAGAAGGATGACCAGCCCGGCGACGAAACCGGCCGCAGCCCAACGGCAGTTCCGTGCCAGGTACGCGGGCAGGGTGGTCGAACTGATCCTCTGGGCCGACTCGGGATCGTGCTTGTAGAAGCGCTCCTCGATCTCGTGCAGAATGCGCTCCTCGTGCTCGTTAAGCGGCACCTTTCACCCTCCGTGAGCCATCTTCGCGCTGGTCGCAAACTACAGCAACGCGGCGCGATTTCGGCATCGTTCTACCTCAAGTGCTCGGATCGCGGTCCCCACTGGGTGTCGCCGGACCGCTTGATCCGGATTCCCCGGTCTCCCACAGTCGTGGCCGGCGCGACCGCCGAGTCGCCGAAGCGGTCGCGTATCGAGTCGACTGCCCCGGTAGCGGAGCGCCACCGGTCCGTTGTGCTCGTCTCAGCGGTCCATCGATCCCGGTTGTCGGGTCGCGTCCCGGATTCCTGGTCCGTTCCCGATTCGGCGAAGAGCTCCATCTGAACCGGCTCGAGCTTGTCGGCGGTCAGGTTGGAAACGCCGACGCCGAGCAGCCGGATGCCGTCGGCCAGATCGATTGTTTCGAGCAGCTCGCCGGCGACGGACGCGACCGCCTGTCCGTCCTGCACCCACCGCGGGAGCGTCCGCGAGCGGGTCAGAGTCCGGAAGTCGCCGTACCTGATCTTGATCGTCACCGTACGACCCGTGAGACCCGACTTCCGCATGCGAGCCGCGACTGCGTCCGACATGCGCACTGCCTCGGCGTGGAGCCCGTCGGCGTCCACCCGGTCGACCGCGTAGGTCTCCTCATGGCTGATCGACTTCACCTCGCGGTCAGGCTCGACCGGGCGATCGTCGATGCCATTCGCAAGGCGGAGGAGATGCGAGCCAGCCGCTCGACCCACTGCGCCCTCGAGGGTTGCCGCAGGGAGGGTGGCCAGATCGCTGACGGTCGTGACGCCGAGCCTGCGGAGACGCTCGGCTGTGGCGGGGCCGACGCCCCAGAGCGCCTCGATGGGCAAGGGGTGCAGGAAAGAAAGCTCTTGCCCCGGGCTGACCACCACCACGCCGTCGCCGGGAACGATTCCCTTCAGGCTGGCGTGCGGTTTCGCGGCTTCGGACGCGAGCTTGGCGAGGAACTTGGACGGCGCGACGCCGACCGAGCAGCCGAGGTGGAGATCGGAGCGGATTCGTTCTCTGATCATCCGTGCAATCTCCGGTGCCGGTCCGAAGAGGCGTATCGAACCGGTCACGTCCAGGAAGGCCTCGTCGAGCGAGATTCCTTCGACGAGCGGGGTGAATGATTCGAACACCGCGTGGATCTGCGCGCTCACCTCGGCGTACCGGTCGTACCGCCCGGCGACGAACACCGCGTGGGGGCACAGTCTCCGCGCGCGGCTTGACGGCATGGCCGATCGCACTCCGTAGGCCCGGGCCTCGTAACTGCATGAGGCGACTACCCCTCGAGCGCCGGCGCCCCCGACGATGACGGCCTTACCGGCTAGTTCCGGATTGTCCAGTATCTCCACCGATGCGTAGAACGCGTCCATGTCGACGTGGAGAATCGCCCGCAAGCCCGAGCGCGCTTCGGGTGCCACCTATCCAGTCTCTCAGAGCCCAGGGACTCGGAAGAGGTATGGACTCGCCCCGCGGACGCATTCCGTCAGAGCGCGGGGCTTCGACCTGGCCGCTGGATCAGGGCCCACATGATCAGCCGGCGTCCGGAGGCACTCCGGGTCAGTCGTTGCCTTATTTCCTGGGCAACCAGCTCGGCTTCGTGAGCCGCCCCGGTATGAACGCTGGGCGCGAACGCGGCTTCGGTCGCAAGCGACGCCATCCGGTTCACGCCGAAGGCAACCCACGGCGAAGGCTCACGAAGCTGGGAGCTCAACGACCGGCCGGCCCGCCGGGCGAACTCGGCGTTCGTCTCCGCCGCGGCGCGGGAAACCCCCCACCAGGAGAGCATCTCCGATACCTCGCTCCAGTGGCTGAGCACCCGCGGAGCCGGCTTCCCCCCGTCGCGCCAGCGCCGTATCCGCCATCTCAGCCTTCTGAGCCCGATGTTGCCGGCAGTCCACCCCACGATCAATCCGAGGACGACGAGTGTTGCTGCCCACCCTCCGCTGATGGTCGATCCTCCGCCCGGGTGGCTGCCAGACACGGCTGTGGTCGTCGGGCTGCTTCGCGTCGTTCCGCCACCGACCGTCGTTTCGGTGGACCTCTTTGGCGCAGCTGGGCTGGCCTCGCTGATTGGGCCCGTGGAGCCTCCGGAACCCGGGAGTGGCGGGGCGTACCCCTGCGCAGTCGGATCCGAAAACGACTTGGTCGGTTCGAACGGCACCCATCCGATCTTCGGGCCGAAGTACACCTCGGGCCAGGTGTGGGCGTCCGCGTCGAGCACCTGGTACACCCCGTTTGCCTGGACGGTGCCGGGCGTGAACCCGACGGCGAGCCGAGTCGGCAAGCCGATGGCACGGGCCAGGACGGCATACGCGCCGGCGAACTGCTGGCAGTAACCCGTTCGGGTGTCGAAGAGAAAGTTGGCAAGAGCCTCGAGCCCATAGCCGTCGAACGGTGGGTTGAGGCTGTATTGAAAGGACGGGCCGAGGAAGAAGTCCTGCAACGCGAGAGCTTTGTCGTACTCGGATTCCTTGCCCGCAGTTATCTGTCTCGCGAGTGCGTACACTGATTGGGGAACGTTTCCCGGCAGGCTCATGTAGTGGGCGACCGACGCGTCAGCATGGAGCGGGGGCGCAGCCTTCAGTTGTGCGGGATCCAACGTCGAGAGGTACTGGTAGGACGTAACCACGTAGTTGAGCCCGTCGGACGTCTTATGGGACGTGATCAAGCTTGACGACGTTGGGTCGTAGCCCACACCTCGGACACCGCTTATCGAAACGGGCGTGAACGCAGCCGGGAGCCAAACGGACTCGAGTCCCTGGACGTGGAATTGCTCTTGCACCGTCCGGGTACCGGTTGGTACTCCAGCTACACCAGGAAGCCGGCTACCGAACCCGCGATAGGAGTTGGTCGCCACCCAGGCCTCACCGGTGAACGTGTCGAGAGAAGTAAGTCGCCAATACGAGGGAACCTGGCTGCGAACTGTGAACACTCCGACATTGCTCAGCTCGACGAGCCGGGTGCGCAGGTCGACGATCGGGTTCGCCACCTGTCGCGGGCCGCCCCCGCCACCGGCGCCGGACCGCCATCCGAGCAGCCCGCTTCCTTCCACACCCTCCGACACAGGCGCGACCAGGACGACGATGAGCATCGTCAGGGCGGCGACGAGAGCCCCGGACGGAAGCGCCCACCTGGCGGCACCGGTGGCTATTCCGCCCAGCCAGGGAACGCCAGCGCCGGCCGAAGAACTCCGGTGAAGTAAGACGAATGCAAGCAGGGCGCCGGCTTCGGATATCACCGCCCACTGCCGGCCCGGCCCGTATCCGACGACGCAGCACGTCATGAACAGAACGAACGCCGGCACCAATCCCCAAAGCGCAGAGCGAACCCTGAATGCCAGCCAGTCCCCGAACAACGCGACGAGGCCTGTTCCCAGCGCAGCGGCGAGAACGAAGCCGGTCGTCCCTTGTACGGGGGACACGACATTCGGGATGTCCCGGTAGGCGTTTCTCAACGCGTGGAACGCGGTGCTGACCGTTGACCCGGTAGGAATGCCGTATGTAGTTGTCGAGCCGATGAGCGTCCAGACCGATGTGAGCGCGACCGCGGCGACACCGATGACTACGGCTACGGAGGCCGGTATCCGAAGTTGGCGTGCGCCCCACGACACTGCGTGAACCACCAACGCGGTGACCACCACCGGAGCGATCCAGCGGTTGCCGGCGAAGACCCGGAACATCCCCCATGCCGAAACGAGCGTCAGCAGTAACAAGGCACCGGTGGCCGCGGCGTCCCCAGCGATTCGCGCGCTTTGGTTCGGTCCCGTCGCACCCCGGGGACGCTGGGCGCGCGCTCCGCTCGTGGATGTCAGCCTGGGTCGCTCCGGCGCGGTCAGCATCGCACGCCAACCTTGCCAGCGCCGATCCACGCGGCGCGAAAGCTCATGCCCGGCTGGACAACCACCTGTCGCCATTTCGACGTCCGCGCGGATGCCCGAGCCTCGTCGCCGGCGACAGATTCGCGCCGTCGCTCCCGCGCAAAAACGACTACCGCCGCCGACGACCGTCCCGCCGTCCTCAGTACTGCACCTATCTCGTCGGCGGTCGTCATATCGCTGGTGATGAGCACGAGCGGTCCGGAAAGCCTCGCAAAGCGGAGTTCATCCGAGAGCCCCTCGCCCCGCCTCGGCTCGCTTACTGCGAGCGTGTCGAGAATGGTCGCTTCGTGTCCCGTTCCGTTCCCGTAGCCGGTGTCGACACCTCCGGTTAGCACCAGCCGAGCCTGCATTCCGGATCGCAGGGTCGCGACCGCCAAGGTTGCTGCCGCGGACAACGAACCCTCGAAGGTCTGTGAGCTGTGCGCGTGAGATCTCGTGTCAACCACGATCGTCGTTCGCCCCCGCCACAGATTCTCGGGCTGGCGGATCATCAGCTCGTCCACTCGCGCGGTAGAGACCCAATGGACGCGCCGTAGGTCATCGCCCGGTGCGTACTCGCGAAGCCCGTAGAACTCGTCGCCTCCCCGACCCAACACCGGAAGAGGCACCCGGCGATCTCTCTCGCTGTCCGAAGGAATCGAGCCATGGATCAGTGACTCGATTCGGGGATGGACGGTCAGCGATCCTCCGGGCGCGCCGACCCGAGTAACACGAGCAAGGCCGAACGGATCGCAGAGCTCCACTTCGAGAGCGACCAGGCGGTACAAGCCACGACGGACGGCGGGGAGGCGGTAGCTGGCGCCGCGCGCTTCTCCTGGTTCGAGCGGAGCGACCGCGAAAGCTGCTGCGACCCTCCCGCCTTCGAAGCGGTCTCGCACAACCACGACGGGCGACCTTCTACGGTCCTGATTGCGCGCCGTGACATGCACCCTCGCTTCTGCTCCTTCGGGAAGTCGCGACGGCCGGATGGTCCGTGAGATCCTCACGTCCCAAGTTGAGTTGGCAACCCAGCCGCGCGCCGCGACGACGAGGATGAGTGACCCGGCACCGAGTGGATACAGCTCGTCCAGACCGAACAAGTAGGCGCTCGCCCCCAGAGCGAGGGCCACCGCGAGCAGCCCCCAGCCGCGCCGGGTCAAGCCGGCGCCGCGGCGCATCAGACGGCTGGTCGTCCGGACGGAACAGGCACCATGCGCAGAACGTCGGAGAGCACGTCAGACAGGTCTACACCCGAGACGACGGCTTCTGGCGACAGCACGAGCCGGTGTTCCACGACCGGTCCGAAGACAGCTTTGATGTCGTCCGGGATCACGTACTCCCGTCCGAGGGAAGCTGCGAGAGTTCGTGACGACCGCTGCAAGGCGAGCACGGCTCGCGGCGACATCCCGAGGGTAAGTGCGGGATGACTTCTCGTGGCCGCAGCGAGGTCGACAACGTAACCCTTCAACGACGTCGCAATGTGAACCTGGTCCGCGATCGACACCATCTGGATCACGGCCTCGGGGGCGGCGACAACCGGGAGATCCACGAGTGCGTCGTCGCTCATTGCGTGGACGTCGAGCATCGCGATCTCGGCGTTCCGATCGGGATAGCCCATGCGCACCCGAAGAAGAAACCGGTCGAGCTGGCTTTCCGGCAGGGGATAGGTCCCTTCGTACTCGACCGGGTTCTGCGTCGCGATAACGAGGAACGGCTCGGGCAGGGAGTGGGTGACGTTGTCGATGGTGACCTGACGCTCTTGCATAGCTTCGAGAAGGGCCGCCTGAGTCTTGGGCGAAGCGCGGTTGATCTCGTCGGCCAGCACGACGTTGGCGAACACCGCACCCGGCCTGAAGGAAAAAGATCCCGTCTCTCTGTCGTACACGCTCGACCCGGTCACGTCGGACGGGAGTAGATCGGGAGTGAACTGGATGCGGCGCCAGTCGAGATCAAACGAGCGGGCGAGCGCCTTTGCCATGGTCGTCTTTCCCACGCCGGGGACATCCTCGACCAGGAGGTGCCCTTCCGACAGGAGACATACCAACGCCAGGCGGGTCGGTTCATCCTTGCCCTGGATGACGGTCGACACGTTGGCAACGATCGCCTCGAATGTGTCTGCGAATCCGCTGATCGTTTGGGTTTTGGCAGCCGGTTGTCTCGCCACTGGCGCCTCCGAGGGGACTGGCCGGTAGCGTACCCTGCCCGAAATGGCTCCACCCGAGGCGGCGACGACTGATCAGGTGCTCGCGGTCGACGTCGGTGGGACCAAGTTCGCGGCGGGTTTGGTCGACCGATCGGGCCGGGTCCTCCGTGAGCGCCGCGTACCGACACCCGCGGGGGGCAGCGCCCGCGAACTGTGGGACGCTCTCGAACCACTGGTCCTGGAGATGTTGGCGCCGGATTCGTCGTCCGGGTCCATCATGCCGGCTGCGTGCGGCGTGGGATGCGGGGGTCCCATGTCACCCGGTGGAGGATTCGTCTCGCCCTTGAACATCCCGGGTTGGAGGGACTTCCCTCTCAAGAGCCGTCTCGCGGAACTGACCGCGCTTCCGACCTGGGTCGACAACGACGCGAAGGCCCTCGCCCTCGCAGAGGGATGGCTGGGGAGCGCCGTCGGTTGTTCCAACTACATATCGATGGTCGTCTCGACCGGGATAGGTGGGGGCATCGTTCTTGACGGCCGGCTTCTCGAAGGTGAGGGCGGCAACGCCGGACACATCGGACACGTGATCGTCGAGCCGGATGGCCACCGCTGCGGGTGCGGGGGCTACGGATGCCTCGAGGGCGAGGCGTCCGGAATTGCGATCGCCGCCATAACGGGACGCCCGCCGGCGGAGGCGGCCCCGGAGATCATCGAACGAACCGGACGGCTGGTGGGCCGAGCGGTCGCCAGCGTGGCCAACCTGCTCGACCTCAAACTCGCCACCGTCGCGGGATCGGTCGCACTCGGCTTCGGTGAACCGTTCTTCGCGGCCGCTCAGCGCGAGGTCGACCAGCGGTGCAAACTGTCGTTCTCGAGAGGGTGCCGGGTTGTCCGCAGCAAGCTCGGCTCGTCGGGCCCGCTGCTCGGAGCCGCCGCGGTGGGCTGGAGAGGGCTGGAAAGTGCCTAGAGGCCTGCGGGGATCTGCCGCCGTCGCCCTGTTGCGCCGGCCGGATCTCTGGCTGGTGGCGACCCGCATGGCGCCTCCTCGTTGGTGGAAGCGCTGGCCGCCTGTCCCATTTCCGCCACGCGAATATCGAAAGTTCCGCTTGGAGACGATGTACGGCGACAGCAAGGCCGCCGTCGAGGGGCGCGACCTGATCGTCTACCTGGAATGGTGTCGGCGGATGGGACGCCAAGCGAGGTAACGTCTGGCCCGTGCTCACCGGGTTTACGGGGCGGGACCTGCTGCCAGCCCCATATCGGATACAGACGGCCTAAGAGAGGCTCCGGCGGCGATGGCGCAGTCACTCGTGCTCAACGCCAGCTACGAGCCTCTTTGCGTCGTTTCGAGCAAGCGAGCTCTCATGCTCATCCTCGACGAGAAGGCGGAGCTGCTTCATGCCACCGACCGGTTGTTCAGGTCGGCACGCGCCGCGTTCGCCGAGCCGTCCGTCGTCCGGCTGTGGCACTTCGTGAAGGTGCCTTACCAGGCGCGGATCTCGCTCAATCGCCGGGCAGTGTTCGCGCGCGACGAGCATCGTTGCCAGTACTGCGGGGCCTCGGCCGAGAACATCGATCACGTGGTCCCGAGGAGCCGGGGCGGTACCCACTCGTGGGACAACGTCGTCGCGTCATGCCGCCCCTGCAACTCCCGCAAAAGGGACCGCTCTCCAGAGGAGAGCGGCATGCGGCTCCGGAAGCCCCCGATTGCACCGCGCCAGAGAACGTGGATTCTCATCGCTTCCGGTGCGATCCACTCGGATTGGGAGCCGTACCTCACGATCACGTCGGCGAGCCTGTCCGCCTGAGCTGGAAAACAGAAACAGCAACCGGCCGGGCGTCAGCGCTCCACGCCTCCTCGGCCGCGGCGACTTCAGACCCGGGCGCATCGCGCACGGTCAGGATCATGGAAGTCTCTGCGCCGGCGATCGTCCTCGGAAGCGCCCAACCTGAGGAGCACGTCGATTCCGCGGAGGCCGCCCACGAGGGAGTAGAGGTGGCCCGCCGGCGAAGCGGCGGCGGGGCCGTGCTGGTCACTGCCGCCGAAATCCTTTGGGTCGACCTGCTTCTTCCCGCCGGCGACCCCCTCTGGGAGCAGGACGTCGGCCGGTCGGCGCTGTGGGTCGGGAAATCGTGGGCGGCGGCGCTCGGCTCGGTGGGCGTCGCAGGTGCAGCCGTCTGGGAGGAGCGCCTGGTGAAGACCGAATGGTCGAGCCGGGTCTGCTTCGCCGGCGTCGCCCCTGGTGAAGTGCTTGTCGAGGGGAGGAAGGCGGTCGGGGTCTCCCAGCGGCGGACCCGCTTCGCGGCTCTTTTCCAAACGGCGGTTCTCCTCGATTGGCGCCCCGCCGAGCTCTTGCGGCTGCTGGCCCTCGACCCGGGCTCCCGCGGGCGCGCCGAGTTCGACCTGACGCTTGCGGCCACCGGCGTGCCCGCCGCTCCGAGCGATCTGGTCGCGGCGTTGCTTTCCGCCCTCCCTGGGTGACCTCGGCGGGGGACCGCAATCCGAGCGGGGGACGGAGGGAGGCGAGGGTGTGTGGTGGCGCTGGGCTGCCAGTTTCTGCCCGATCTGGCGTCTGAATGGTTGACAGTGGGGGGATAGAATCATAAAGTGGAGGAAAGTGGTGTGAAGGGGAGGGACCCTTGCCACAGAGGACGGAGAAGTGACAGGTGGCCATGCGCTTCGTGGGGAGGTACGAGCACTCCCTGGACGTGAAGGGGAGGATCATCCTCCCGGCGCGCTTCCGCTCCGCCTTCGACACCCAGGCGTTCATCTCGAAGCACAACGAGCGCTGCCTCGCCATCTGGACCCCCGAGTCGTTCGACCAGAAGCTGGATCAGATGGAGTCGCTACAGGACCGGAGTCCGCAGGACCGCCAGATGGTCCGGGCGTGGGCCTCCGGGTCGGCGGACGTGGAGCTCGACCGGCAGGGGCGGCTTGCGATCCCGGCGTACCTGCGGGAGTACGCGCATCTCGAAACCGCGGTCCTCATCCACGGTGCGATCAACCACATAGAGCTCTGGAATCCCTCCGAATGGGAGATTCGGGGTGTTCCCGGCGATGCGGAACTCGCCGACCCGTCCTGGAGCGGATCCGCTCCGGCGTTGGAAGGGGCGTGATCCGCAACGAAGCGGCGTCTTTTTCCCATTGGGCCATGCGCAGCCCTTCGACTGGCAGGGTGGAAGTCCCCTTCTCCGCCCGCTTCCACTTCGCACGATCGGGGAGAAATCCCGACGGCAAGCTGGTCGAGGGGCTGCGGATGGTCCGGACCGGGATCACCACGGCCGGCCGTGGGGTTGGGGCCCCCACGGTTCCCCGGAGGCGGGGCCAAGCAAGTGTTATGGGGTCCCGCCGGGCTGGTGTCACAGTGAATTTCGACCACCGGCCGGTGATGGTCGACGAAGTGGTTGGAATCCTCTCCGGCGTTCCAGCCGGGGTGGTGCTGGACGCGACGGTTGGAGGCGGCGGCCATGCTGCCGCCCTGCTCGACGCGGCCCCGCACATCTCGGTCGTCGGCCTGGATCAGGATCCCGAGGCGGTGGCGGCGGCGGCGGCCTTGCTGGCGCCGTACGGCGCGAGAGCGACTGTGGTGCGGTCGCGCTTCGACCGCCTCGGCGAGGTGTTGGATGATCTTGGCGTCGGCCGTCTCGCCGGCGCCCTGTTCGACCTCGGGGTCAGCTCTCCGCAGCTCGATAGAGGCGACCGCGGTTTCAGCTACCGAGCCGACGCAGCGCTCGACATGCGTATGGATCCGTCGGGGCCGTCGACGGCTGCCGACGTCGTAAACGGTTGGAGCGAGCAGGAGCTGGCGTGGCTTTTCCGCGACCACGGCGAGGCGCGATTCGCGCGGAGGATCGCGAGGGCAGTCGTTGCGGCCCGTCCGTTGTCGTCGACGGCACAGCTCGCAGAGGTTGTTCGGGCAGCGATCCCAGCCGCTGCCCGGCGCACCGGCGGGCACCCCGCTCGCCGGATCTTCCAGGCGGTGCGCGTCGCGGTCAACGAGGAGCTCGACATCCTCCCCGACGCGATCGACGCCACGATCGACCGTCTTCAACCAGGAGGTCGCTGCGTCGTCCTTTCGTACCATTCGGGCGAGGACCGGATCGTCAAAGACCGTTTTCGTGCTGCCGCCACCGGTGACTGCGTATGCCCGCCCGGGCTTCCTTGCGTGTGCGGGGCGCAGCCAACCGTCCGGCTGCTGAACCGAGGGTCGCGCAAACCGAGCGCGAGCGAAGTCAACGCCAACCGCCGCGCGGAAAGCGCCCGGCTTCGGGCGATCGAGCGGTTAGCGGACGAAGGAGGCGGGCAGTGAACCAGCCGGCTGCATCACAGGTACAAAGGGCCGCAAGGCCAGACCCATCGGACAGGCAGGGTTCGGTCAGACCGTCCTCGCGCCCATCCGCCGCGCGCGCGGCCGCGGCGGCACGTTTGGTCGCTCACAACAAGCTGACAGAGGCACTTAGCCCTCAACGTGTCGGTGACGGTGTTCGCCACCTTCGCGTAGTCGAGCCGCGAAAACTCACGGCCGCAGAGCGACGCCGGCGCGCTCGAATGCTTCTGGCCGGCGGGGTCGGGCTTCTGGTGATGGTCGTCTTCGGGCTCGTGTATATGCACGTTGTTCTCGCCCAGCGACAGTTCGCCATCGACCGGCTCAACACGAAGGTCCAATCAGAGCAGGCGCAGTATCAGAACCTGCGTCTTGCCGTCGCCCAGCTCGGCTCGCCCCAGAACATCATCGCCACGGCAGAAGGCCAGCTGGGCATGGTGCAGCCCGCGTCGGTGAATTACCTCACACCGAATCAGACGGTCGGGTCGTCTGGCTCCACCGGATCCTCTAGACCCGGTGCTGGAACAACTTCATCCTCCGCACAGGCACCAGTCGGCGACGCGGACTGGCCTCAGATCAAATCGCAGCTGGCAGGCAGCCCATGACCGCGAGGCGGCCCCCCTCTGGGGGCCGCCCGGCCCATCATGCGCAGCCGCGTGCGCGCGGGCTCGGGGCGAGAGGAAGGTCGCGGGCATTCGGGATGCTCGTCGTAATAACGGTGGCGTTCATCGCTATCGCGGCCAAGCTGGTAGCCATACAGGGCTTCGACTCAGCGCGTTACGCCGCGGTTGGAGCCTCGGAGTGGAAGCAGACCGTCACTCTGCCTGCCGAGCGGGGCGCGATCCTCGACCGCAGCGGCAACGAACTCGCGATGTCGGTCCCGCAGACGACCATCTACGCGGATCCGCATCAGGTGTCTGACCCGCGATCTGAGGCCGAGGCACTGGCGCCGATTCTCGGAATAAGCGCCGACACACTCCAGGCGGATCTAACCCGAAGCGGGAGCTTTTCCTACCTCGCCCATACCGTTCCCGACTCAACGGCAGCGGCTGTCTCGAAGCTCAACCTTCCCGGCGTCTACAGCCTGAAGGAGCCCAAAAGGTTCTATCCCGCAGGGCAGCTAGCGGTCCCGCTCCTCGGATCCGTCGGTGTCGCAGGCGCCGGGCTCGGTGGCCTCGAGTACGAGTACAACAAAATCCTCACGGGCACTCCCGGGAAATCCGTCGAGCAGATTGATCCCCAGGGACGCCAGATCGCCGGCGGGCTCGAGCAGTACCAGGCACCGCTCGCGGGCGAGGACCTGGTGCTCAGTATCGACGAGCCTTTGCAATACGACGCGGAACAGGCTCTGGCGCAGGCCATCGTGGCCGCGCACGCGCAAGGCGGGATCGCGCTGTTGATGGACACCAAGACCGGACAGATCCTCGCGGACGCCCAACTTACGATGCCGGTCGCGGGCAGCAACCAGACTCCGGCCGTGCCGGTGAGCATCCCGTCTCCCGACAAGACAAGCGTTTCGGCCTCTGCCAATCAGGGAGCGGCATCGTCCGTTCCCGCACCGCAGGCTCAACCGGTCGAGGCACCGTCGGCGAGCGCATTCACGCGCGTGTATGAGCCGGGTTCTGTGAACAAACTGGTAACGATATCCGCGGCTCTGGAGACCGGGGTCATCAAGCCGTCGGACGTCTTCACCATCCCCAACACATACGGCGTCGCCGGGTCGACTTTCCACGACGCCGAAAACCATCCGACGGAGCGTTGGAGCGTGACGGATATCCTCGTCAACTCCTCCAACATCGGAACCATTCAGATCGCCCAAAGGCTCGGCAAGACCAACCTTTTGAACTACATCCACAGCTACGGGCTCGGCTCGTCCACCGATATCAAGTTCCCCGGAGAATCCCCCGGTCTGCTTCCGAGCTACTGGTCAGGCACGTCGATCGCGGACGTCCCGATCGGCCAGGGCATCGCGGTCACCGCGATGCAGATGCTCGCCTCGTACAACTCGATGGCCAACGGCGGCATTTACGTCTCCCCGAGGCTCGTCAACGCCACCATCGACGCCGATGGCAAAGAGCACCCGATCCCGGCCAGCCCGAGCCATCGGGTCGTGTCGCCTTCCATCGCCCGCGAGATGACGACGATGCTCGACGAAGTGGTTCGTGTCGGCACCGGCACCGCGGCCGACCTCGGTCCCTACACGGTTGCGGGCAAAACCGGGACGGCTTTGGTTCCGTCTCCGCACGGAGGCTACGAAGCCGGTCACTACGTGGCCAGCTTCGCCGGGTTCGTCCCCGCGGAAAACCCGCAAATCACCGGCATGGTCGTCATCGACGACACCCCGGACTACGGCGCCGCAGCTTCGGCTCCCACTTTCGCGACCATCGCACGCGACGCACTACGCGAGCTGGGTATCCCGCCCGAGCCCAAACAGCCGCCGGCGTTCGGCGTTCCCCTCGCATCGCCCAAGTCGGCTACTGAGGCCGGCGAGGTCGCCGGGACACCGCTACCGGGTCTGTCCACCCCACCTAGCGTCGCTCCGACTACCACTGTGCCCCCGGCTCCGGGTGGGAACGCACCGGCATCGACAACGACCACGGTGCCAGCGTCGCGCCCTACCGAACCAACACCGCAGACGACCACGACCGTGCCGAGAACGACCACGGCCGCCCCGCGGTCCCGATCCAGCCCCTCGACCACCTGAGGTCTCCGATGCGGCTCGACGGGTTGATAGCGGAGGCGGGCTTGCACGGGCTGGGCCTCGTCGTCGATGTACTGGGCGACCAGTCCATCGACGTCAGCTCGCTCACCATGGACTCGCGCTCCGTCACGCCCGGCGCCATGTTCGCGTGCGTGGTCGGGCAGAGAAGTGACGGCCACCAGTTCGCACCCGAGGCGGTCGAGTCCGGCGCAGGGTCGCTCCTCTGCGAGCACCGACTGGATCTGCGGGTTCCGCAGGTGATCGTTCCAAGCGTGCGCCGGGCGCTTGGTCCGGTCGCGGATGCGCTCAACGGGCATCCCTCCAAGCAACTCAACGTAGTGGGAGTCACCGGAACAAACGGAAAGACCACGACTTGCGCGCTCCTCTCGTCCATATTCGAGGCGTTTGGCTGGAGCAGCACGACGATCGGTACGCTTACCCAGCAGCGGACCACGCCGGAGGCTCCGGATCTGCAGGCGCTGCTGGCGGGCTGGCGCGATAGCGGAGGTCGCGCGATCGCCATGGAAGTCTCCTCTCACGCCCTTGACCAGCACCGGATCGATGCGACCGTCTTCGCCGCAGCGATTTTTACCAACCTCAGCCCTGAACACCTCGACTACCACCACAGCATGCAGGCCTACTTCGAAGCGAAGGCGTCGCTGTTCCAAAAGGAGCGGGTGGGCGTGGCGGTGGTGAATGTGGGCGATCCGTGGGGCCGGATCCTGTGCGATCAGTTGCAGGGCGGATCGCTGCGTTGCATCGGGTACTCCGTCGACGATGCGCATGACGTCGAGTTGCGAGCCGGCATGAGCCGTTTCCATTGGGACGGCCAGGAGATGCAGATCCGGATCGGCGGCCGGTTCAACGTGATCAACGCGATCGCGGCGGCGACGTGCGCGCGCGAGCTCGGGATACCTTCCTCGGTGATTGCCGAGGGCTTGGGACGGCTGGAAGGGATTCCCGGCCGTTTCCAGGATGTGCAGGCCGGTCAGCCGTTCACCGTCGTCGTCGACTACGCCCACACTCCCGACGGTTTGGTCCAAGCACTCTCGTCGGCCCGTGAACTCTCCAACGGCCGCCTGATTGTCGTATTCGGCGCCGGCGGCGACCGTGACCACGAGAAACGCCCGTTGATGGGGTCGGCCGCGGCGCGCCTGGCCGATCTGGCGATAGTCACATCCGACAATCCGCGCAGCGAGGACCCCCTCGCCATAATCGATCAGATTCTCGCTGGCGCGGAGGGCAGCGCAAACGTCGTGGTCGAGCCTGATCGTGCCGCTGCGATCGCGGCGGCGGTCGCGAACGCTCGAGATAACGACATCGTCGTCATCGCCGGCAAAGGCCACGAACGCGGGCAGGAAATTGCCGGCAGGGTGATGCCATTCGACGACGTGGAAGAGGCCAGCTCGGCGATCGCCCGGATTATTGCATCGAGGCGGTATGGCGAGTGATCGACCTTCTGCTCTCGGCAGGCATCGCCTTGTTCGTCGCCATGCTGGGAACGCCTTTGTTGATCAGCTGGTTGCGCGGCCGGGGAATCGGGCAGCAGATCAGAGAGGACGGACCGGAACTCCACCTGACCAAGGCAGGAACGCCGACGATGGGTGGAGTAGCGCTGATCGGCTCGGCGATCATCGGCTACCTCTTCTCACACATTCATGCGACCTTCACGACTCGAGGGATTGTCGCCGCGGTCGCTGTGTGCGCCGCGTCGGGGATAGGTCTGGTCGACGACTGGATCAAGGTGCACCGCCAGCGAAGTCTTGGCCTCAACAAGCGGGCGAAAGCGGGTGCACAGCTCATCGTTGCGCTCGCCTTCGCGATCCTGTGTGTCACCTGGCTGAAGGTCGACACGCATCTGTCGTTCACGCGTTACAACTCTCTCGACTTCAACCTGGGGAAGGTCGGCTGGGTCATCTTCGCGGTGTTGGTGATCGTCGGGTGCAGCAATGCCGTGAACCTGACCGACGGTCTGGACGGCTTAGCCGCCGGCTCGTCGGCTTTCACCTTCGCGACGTTCACGGTCATCGGGTTCGTGCAGCTCAAGCACTTCTCGCTGTATCGCAACCCGGCGGCGCTCGACGAGGCGTCGCTTGCCGCGGCGTTGATCGGCGGCTGCGCGGGGTTCCTTTGGTTCAACGCGGCCCCAGCGCGGATCTTCATGGGGGATACCGGATCGTTGGGAATCGGCACGGCGATCGCCACTCTTGCGCTCCTCGAGAATGTCGACCTGCTCTTGCCGATCGTCGGCGGGCTGTACGTGGTCGAGACCCTTTCGGTCATCGCGCAGGTTGCCAGCTTCAGGTTCTTCCGCCGGCGGGTGTTCCGGATGGCTCCCATTCATCACCACTTCGAACTTCTCGGGTGGCCAGAGACGACGGTGATCGTCCGGTTCTGGATACTCGCCGGGTTGTTCACCGCGCTTTCGCTGGGTGCGTTCTATGCCGATTTCTTGTCAAAGGGTGGCAACGGATGACCACCACGCGCGATGCAGTCGTGGTAGTCGGATTCGGAGTAACCGGTCGCGCCGTAGCGAGGGCACTCATGTCGGCAGGTCGTGACGTGGTCGTGATCGATGATTCGCTGTCGCCTGAAAAAGAGTCGGCCGCCAGGTCGATCGGCGTGCGTCTCGAGCGCACGCCCGAACGTCAGCAGTTAGCGAAGATCTTGCAAGGGGCGACGATGGTCGTGCCCAGCCCAGGGGTTCCTCCCTCGCACCCGGCGTACTACGCGGCTCGCGAAGCCGGTGTGCCCGTCCGGTCCGAGATCGAGCTCGGTTACCTGGAGTGTGCGGCAAGGGGCCGGCCGCGTCTGGTGGCGATCACCGGAACGAACGGCAAGACGACGGTCACAACTCTTGTCACTGCGGCTCTTCAGGCGTCCGGAGTTGCCGCCGTGTCGGCTGGCAATATCGGTGTTCCGCTCATCGAAGCCGCCGGGTCGGACACGGACGTGTGCGTCGCCGAAGTGTCGTCGTTCCAGCTGGAGTTCACCGAAAAATTCCGTCCGGCGGTGAGCTGCTGGCTGAACTTGAGCGAAGATCACCTCGACTGGCATCCCACCGTCGACCATTACGCGGCGGCGAAAGCCCGCATTTGGAGGAACCAGGGGGCTGGCGACGCAGCGGTCATCAATGCCGACGATCCTGCAGTCAACGCCGCCGCCGCATCCATTCCGGCCGGCGTGCACGTGCGTCGTTACTCGACCCGCGAATCGGAAACCGATTACCACGTAACGGACGGGTGGCTTGTGGCGCCGGACGGGGAACGGATCATTGCGACTTCCGAGCTCCCACGATCTCTTCCGCACGACCTGTCCAACGCGCTCGCCGCGGCAGCCGTGGCTTTGGAGGCTGGTGGCACAATCGAAGGCTGCCGCGGGGCTCTTGGCGGCGCGCCCCTCCTTCCGCACCGCGTCAGCTTCGTCGGGTCGTCGAAGGGTGTGAACTGGTACGACGATTCGAAGGCCACCACTCCGGCGTCGGTCCTCGCTGCAGTGGCGGGATTCGACTCGGTGGTGCTGATAGCCGGCGGACGCAATAAGGGTCTCGACCTCGACGTCCTGCGGTCGACCGTTCCCCCGGTGAAAGCGGTGGTCGCGATCGGAGAGTGCGCAGGCGAAGTTGTGACTGCGTTCGAAGCGACCGTCCCCGTGACGATCGCCAGCAACATGGATGAAGCGGTCGGAGCGGCGGCGTCCTATTCATCGCCAGGCGACGCCGTGCTGTTGTCGCCGGGATGCGCCAGCTTCGATTGGTACGGCTCTTACGCGGAGCGCGGCGACCACTTCGCCGCGCTGGTGCGTTCGAAGATCGTGGAAGGGGAGGGATCATGCTGACAAGCAGACCTGCGCCCGCCGCACGGGCCAGAACGACTCGTACGGCCCAGCGGGCCCGGATCGCCCAGGCTCCCGCGAGCCGTCGGGTGACGGACCGGAGGTCCCGTCCTCCCGGGATCAAGAACCGGGCCAATGCAAAAGCCGCGGCTCCGGCGCGGGGAGGCACCTTCTGGTTGCTGCTCTGCCTGGTGTCGGTTCTCTGCCTCACCGGGCTCGTGATGATCCTGTCTTCCTCGTCGATCCTCAGCCTCCACCAGTTTGGATCTCCGTGGCACTTCTTCCTGCGCCAAACGATGTGGCTGACCGTCGGCGCCGCAGGGTTCGTCTTGGCATTGCGGGTGGACCACGCTCGATGGCGTCGCTTCGCCACGCCGCTCATGTACATGTCCATTGCTCTGCTGTTCGCTGTGCTGGTTCCCGGAATCGGTGTCAAGTCGGCCGGCGCGTCGCGCTGGCTCGGAACGTCAGCTCTTCAGATCCAGCCGTCCGAGGTCGCCAAGCTGGGTCTGGTTCTGTTCGCCGCCGACATACTCGACCGCCGGGCGGCCAAGCGCGACTGGAGGTACCAGATGGCTCCGGTCCTTGCAGTGATGGGGATTCTGGTTCTCCTCGTGATGGCCCAGCCCGACATGGGGACGACGATGGTCCTGGTCGTGATCGCTCTCGCCATGCTTTTCATGGCGGGGATCCCGGCCGGCCCGATGCTCTTGACTGGCGGAGGTATTGCCGGCGTCGGTCTGCTGCTGGCGGTGGCTGCCCCGTACCGGTGGCGACGGATGACGTCCTTCCTGCATCCGTTCAAAGACGCATCGAACACCGGGTACCAGACGGTGCAGGGTTTCGCCGCCCTGAGCCATGGTCATGTTCTGGGGGACGGACTCGGATCCAGCATCGCCAGCTACGGGTACCTTCCGAATGCCCAGACCGACTTCATATTCGCGGTATTGGGTGAGGAGACCGGGATGGTCGGCGGGTTCGTGTTGAGCGGGCTGTTCGTCCTGCTTGGCCTCGTCGGTGTTCGTATTGCGTGCAACGCCCGAACCCGGTTTGCGGCTCTGGCTGCTGCGGGGATCACCGCGTGGATCGTCGGGCAAGCCGTCATCAACATCGCCGCCGTGGTCGGCTTGCTCCCTGTTACCGGTGTCCCTCTGCCGTTCGTCTCGTTCGGAGGATCGTCTCTGGTGATCAACCTGTTCGCGTTGGGCATTTTGGCCAATATCGCCCAGCAGCCTTGAACAGCCGGAGGCGAGCCGGGGACGTGTGGGCGGTGATCGCGGGCGGCGGAACCGGGGGCCACGCGGTGCCGGCAGTAGCCATCGGCCGGGCACTCGTCGACCGTGGCCACCCGCCCGAATCCATTCACTTCGTCGGCTCACAGCGAGGTGTAGAGCGACGCTTGGTTCCGGCCGCAGGCTTCGATATCACTCTATTGCCGGGACGGGGGATCGTGAGGCGACTCTCGTGGTCGAACGTGGGTGCCGTATTCGGCCTGGTCTCCGCCGTGTTCAGGGCGACCTTGCTGCTCGCCCGCTTGCGCCCGTCCATAGTGATCTCGGTCGGCGGCTACGCGAGCGTCGCCTGTTCTCTGGCTTCGGTCGCGCTCCGCATTCCTCTCGTTGTTGCAGAGCAGAACGCCGTGCCCGGTCTCGCCAACCGCATCGCGGGCCGTTTCGCGAGAGCGTCGGCGGTCTCATTTCCGGGTACCCCGCTCCCGAGAGCGGTCGTCACTGGTAACCCGGTTCGTCCCGAGATCGTCGCCGCCGACCGCTCGCCGGCAGGGAGGGTTGCCGCAAGGAAGGCGCTTGGCATCCCCGACGCGCTCAGGGTCGTCGCAGTGGCCGGCGGATCTCTTGGTGCCCGGAGAATCAACGACGCGACCGTGAAGCTGGCTCACCTCTGGAAAGACAAGGATGGCGTCGCGCTGCGTCACGTGGCCGGCGATCGTGACTTCGACAGAATGCGCGCGGCGGCGGCCGACTTACCAGCGTGGTCCGCAAAGTCGGGCGAGACCGCCGTGGGTGGAAACGATTCGAGCCCGCGTGGTGGGTTGTTCTACCAGCTGGTCGGCTTCGAGGATCGCATGGACCTGTTGCTCAGCGCGGCGGACGTCACGGTGCAGCGAGCGGGGGCGAGCACGTTCTCCGAGCTCACCGCAATGGGGGTTCCCTCGGTCCTGGTCCCGCTTCCAGGCGCTCCGGGGGATCATCAAACCATGAACGCACGGCGGCTCGTCGAAGCCGGCGCGGCGGTGATGGTGCCGGACGGTGAGCTCGATGCGGATCGTCTCGCGGCGGAGCTCGAGAAACTGCTCAACGACTCCGAGTTGCTCGCGAAGATGTCCTCGGCGGCCCGGTCGTTCGCGTTTCCGAACGCAGCCGACTCGGTCGCGGCCCTCGCAGAAGAGCACGCCCGTGTCTGAGGTTGATTCGCTTCGCGCGCCGGATCTGTCCGTACCGAGGAGAGTTCACGTCGTCGGCGTCGCCGGCGCCGGAATGAGCGCGATCGCCGCCGTTCTCGCCGAGATGGGCCACAAGGTCACGGGCAGCGATGTTGCGGGGGGTCCGGCGCTGCTTCGCCTGGAGGGTCTCGGAGTCGAAGTTCACGTCGGTCACGTGCCCGGGTTGGCGGCCGCTGCCGACATGGTCGCGGTCTCGACCGCCATTCCCGAGGACGATCCCGAGATCGTCGCGGCGGCCCGCAAGGGTGTGGCGGTCTGGCCCCGTTCGGCCGTTCTTGCTGCGATATGCCGCCAGAGGCGGGCCGCAGCGGTCTCCGGTAGTCACGGCAAGACCAGCACTTCGGCCATGCTGGCGGTGACGTTGCGGGCCGCAGGCCGCCACCCTTCCATGGTCGTCGGTGGTGACATCGCCGGGATCGGCACCGGCGGGGTGTGGGATCCCGCGGGAGAGTGGATGGTCGTCGAAGCCGATGAGAGCGACCGCACGTTCATCCGTTTAGGCGCAGAAGCCGTCCTGGTAACGAGCGTCGCGTCCGACCACCTCGACTTCTACGGGAGCAGGGATGCCCTCGACGGGGCGTTCGTCGAGTTCATCGAGGCGGCGAGTGGTCCGGCAGTGGTGTGCCTGGACGATCCCGGCGCGGCCTCGGTTGCGGCGAGGGCGAACCGCGAGTTGATCACCTATGGAAGGGCCGGAATAGCCCACGTTCGGGTCGAGGCGGTCGAGCTGGCGGGCGACAGGGCGACCTTCTCGCTGGCCGTGGGTGAGCAGGTTCGAGGACCGATCCACCTGGCTGTGCCGGGACTGCACAACGTCCTCAATGCCGCCGGCGCGCTGACGCTCGCGTCGTCGATCGGGGTTCCCTGGGACCAGGCCATCGAGGGCATCACCGCTTACCGAGGCGTCGCGAGAAGGTTCGAAACGAAGGGCACTGTCGAAGGGGTCACCTTCGTCGACGACTACGCACACAACCCCGAGAAGGTCGCCGCAGCACTTGCGACCGCTCGCGACGGGTCCTGGGGCCGGGTGGTGGCCGTGTTTCAACCACACCGTTACTCGCGCACGGAATCACTCTGGCGCGACTTCGGCCCTGCGTTATCCGGCGCCGACGTATTGGTGGTAACCGGCATTTATGCGGCGGGGGAGCGCCCGCGGCCGGGCGTTTCCGGACGGATGATCGCCGACGCGGTCCGGGACGCCCGTCCCGGGGCTGACGTGCGCTACGTGGAAACGCTCGACGAAGCGGAGCAGATCCTCTTCGAGGAGCTCCGCGAGGGTGACCTTTGCCTGACCCTCGGCGCTGGCGACATCACCCAGCTCGCCTCGAGGTTCGCTCAACGAGGAAGCCTGCGTTGATGAGCGAAACGGCGAGCCGATGAGCGAAACGGCGGCTGCACCTGGCGATGTCCCTGACCGGGTTCGTGCAGCTCTCAACGTTCTTGGCGGTCTCGGGGATCGGGTGGTTCGGGGCGGCGATCTCGGTTCGCTGACGACCTACCGAGTGGGCGGACCCGCGGCGTTGCTCCTGACGGCGCAGTCGGTCGAAGAGCTCGGCTTGGTCAAAGACGCCTTGGTCGAGTCCGGACTTCCCGTGCTCATCGTCGGCCGTGGATCGAACCTGCTCGTGTCCGACGGAGGTTTTCCCGGGATCGCCGTTGTGCTCGATCCCTCCGAGTTCTCCGATGTCGAGATAGAGGGGCACGCGGTCAGCGCCGGCGCGGCACTCCCGCTGCCTGCGCTGGCCCGCCAGACGGTCGAAGCCGGGCTCACCGGTCTGGAGTGGGCCGTCGGCGTGCCTGGTTCGGTAGGCGGGGGGGTCCGGATGAACGCCGGGGGGCACGGCTCCGACATCGCCCATCATCTCGAGTCGGCCACGATCGTCGACCTGGAGGGAAGCGGGGCTCCCGAGGCGATCCCGGTCGACCGGATGGAGTTCTCGTACCGGCATTCGGCGGTCACACCCGCACGGGCGGTCGTGTCCGCCCGATTCCATCTCTCGCCTGGCGACCCGGAGAAGGGCAGGGCCACCATCCGCGAAATCGTGCGCTGGAGGCGCGACCATCAACCCGGCGGACAGAATGCCGGGTCGGTATTCACCAATCCACCCGGGACGTCCGCCGGCTTGCTGATCGATTCCGCTGGTCTCAAAGGACGCCGACTCAGGAGTGCCGAGGTGTCGCCAAAGCACGCCAACTTCATACAGGCAGATGCGGGCGGTTCCGCGGAAGATATTCGGGAGCTGATCGAGGTCGTCCGGGCGGAGGTGCTCCGACAGAAGGGCGTCGAATTGCAGCACGAGGTGCGGCTCATCGGATTCGATCATCGACCTCAATCACAGGTTTAGGGTTGTGAGCGGCTCGATCACCGAAGTGCCGACCACGGAGAGACGTACCGGGCTCAGGATGGACCCGCGGATCGCTCGTCGTTGGGTCGAGGTCAGACGCCAGCAGGGTCGCCGGAGGTTGCGGATCCTGATCTCGATCGGAGCGGCACTGCTCGTGCTGGCCCTCGTCGCAGGCTCTCTTTACACCCCTCTCTTCAGGGTCCGGCACGTCCGGGTTTCCGTTCGCGGCCCGATGCCCGTCGCTACCGTGGCCGCTCTGTCGGGGCTCAACGGGCACAGCTTGATGATCCGGGTCAACGACTCATCGGTAGCGCGCCGGTTGGACTCGGTGCCCAATCTCGGTGACGCGCAGGTGCGCACCCACTGGCCGGGGACCGTGTCGATTCATGTCGCCGTCAGACAAGCCGTCGCGGCCATTCAAGGTCCGGCCGCTCAATCCCCCCGGCGATGGTCAGAGATAGACGCAACCGGACGGGTGATCGCCGTTGTCGGCCAGCCGCCAGCCGGAATTCCGCTGCTCGTGGGGGCCGGCGCTCCTCCGCCCCCCGGCCAGTGGGTCGACGGCTCGGCAGGACCCGACGCGCTGGTGCCTTCTCCGGGGAGGGCTTCGCTCGGGGAGCTGAACGCGGAATCCGACGGGCCTTCAGTCCCCGAGGGAATGGCGGCGGCCCTTGATGTCGCGGCCGCGTTGCCGGCGCGGATCGCCGGTTCCGTCGAAGCGATTCAGCTGGGACCGTCGGCCCAGTCGGCCCAGCCAGCCCAGCCAGGTCAATCCACTCAGCCGGGCAGCGCGGGTGACCAGGCGACCGTGCTCTCCCTTATCGTCGCTCCCACCGAGGGCTCCGCCGGACCGTTGACAGTCGCGCTTGGCGACGGTTCGCAGCTCGCCGCCAAACTGACCGCTCTGACCGCGCTCCTGACCCAGACCGACCTGACCGGGCTGACTGGCCTTGATCTCACCGTGCCGGACCGGCCCGCAGCCTTGACCGGTCACAAATCCCCCGATAGTCTCTCAACCCACGCCGGAGGTTCACATTAACTCTCCAGTTGAGATCGAGGTTGAGATTAAAGGGTTTTACAAGGGGGCCGGAGGATCCGCGACGCCGGCAGCGCCACGTGGCACGCTTTTGTCCTGCATAGATCGTCCAGCGAATAACGCTCGATGGCAAAGAACCGATTGAACCGATAGATAACAGCCGGTCGCCGACCGGTGTATTGCTGTGCCCGGGAGGGTTTTCATGGCCGGTGCCGCCCAAAACTACATCGCCGTCATAAAAGTCGTCGGTATCGGCGGCGGCGGCGTCAACGCGGTCAACCGCATGATCGACGCAGGCCTGAAAGGTGTCGAGTTCATTGCCGTCAACACGGACGCTCAGGCTCTGCTGATGAGCGACGCCGACGTGAAGCTGGACATCGGGCGGCAGCTGACCCGCGGTCTCGGCGCCGGCAGCGATCCCGAGGTGGGCCGTGCGGCGGCCGTAGAACACCGAGAGGAAATCGAAGAGGTTCTCAAAGGCGCCGACATGGTGTTCATCACGGCCGGAAAGGGTGGTGGAACGGGAACCGGCGGTGCCCCGGTCGTCGCCGAGATCGCCAAGTCGCTCGGAGCTTTGACGATCGGTGTCGTCACCCGCCCCTTCGGGTTCGAAGGGCGCAGGCGGTCACTCCAAGCCGAAGCCGGGATCCAGAACCTGAAGGAAAAGGTCGACACCCTCATAGTCATCCCGAACGACCGGTTGCTCACCGTCTCGAACGACAAGACCTCTATGGTCAACGCGTTCAAGATGGCCGACGAAGTCCTGTTGCAAGGGGTGCAGGGCATAACCGATCTCATCACCACGCCCGGCCTGATCAATACCGACTTCGCAGACGTGAAGATGGTGATGAGCAACGCGGGCAGCGCAATCATGGGTATCGGAACCGCGTCGGGCGACGGGCGGGCGGTTACCGCTGCCAAGCTCGCTATCACCTCGCCGCTGCTGGAAGCCTCCATCGAAGGCGCCCGCGGCATCCTCCTCAACATCGCCGGCGGCAGCGACCTCGGCTTGTTCGAAGTGAACGAGGCGGCCGAGATCATTCACGGTGTCGCCCATCCAGACGCCAACATCATCTTCGGTCAGGTCATCGACGACTCGATGGGCGACGAGGTCAGGGTGACGGTCATCGCCGCCGGTTTCGACCGGTGGGAGGATCAGTCCTTCGACGATCGTTCAGGGGCGTCCGGCGGTATCGGCTTGGCTGAGACAGAACGCGAGTTGCGAGAGGAAGAAGAGGACCTGGGACTGGTCGGAGACGAGTTCGACGTCCCGGACTTCCTGAAGTAGTGGTGGCTGCCGGGGTCAGTTCCCACCCGGCCGAATGGCAGCTGGCCGGCGGTATTCGTGTTCGCAGCACCGGGTGCTCCCAAGGAGACCTTGCCGGCCGCGGCGAGGTGGTCGAGCGACGGAGGCGGGCGGTGGCAGACGTTCCTTGGACCGTTCTCCAACAGGTCCATGGCGCGCGGGTCGTCGTCGTCGACGAGCCCGGAGCCCAGAGCGGCGCGTCCGCGGACGCGGCGATCAGCTCCGCCACAGGAGCGGCCCTGGCCGTGCTGACCGCGGATTGCGCGCCGATCGGTCTTGGCAGCCCCGAAGGCATCTCGGGTGTGGCACACGCCGGATGGCGCGGCCTTCGCGCCGGTGTCGTCGAGGCGACTGTTACCGCGATGCGACGCCTCGGCGCGACGAGGGTCGAGGCAGTCATCGGCCCATGCATCCACCCGTGCTGCTATCCATTCGGGGAGGACGAGCTCTTCGCGGTCGCGTCTCGTTTCGGAGAGAAGGTCCGCGCCTCGGACTCCAAAGGAAGTCCAGCCCTGGACGTTCCAGCTGCCGTTCGCTCGGCGCTACATGCAGTCGGCGTGGTCCTCGTTGGGGAATCCGGCATCTGTACCGGATGCTCCTCAAGCCACTGGTCATGGAGAAGGGGCGGCGGCGAAAAGCGGCAAGCAACCGTGGTGTGGCGGGCATGAAGCCGGATTACCCAGCGGCTTCGCCGTTCGAGCGGGAAGGGATGAGCGCCCGCGCGGTGGCCGAGCGCCTTCATGAAGTTCAGCGAAGGATCAGCAGCCGAGGAAAGGACCCGGCCGCCTTTAGGATTGTCGCAGTCACCAAAGGATTCGGTCCCGAGGCGGTAGCAGCAGCGCTCGGCGCCGGTCTCGAAGACATTGGCGAGAACTACGCGCAAGAACTCCTGACCAAAGTGAAAGACTCTTCGTCGCGCGCCAAGTGGCACTTCCTCGGTCCGATACAGCGCAACAAGGTCGCGCGATTGGCAGAGGTGGTGAGCGCGTGGCACGGCGTCGACCGCACCGTCGAAGGAGAGGCGATCGCCGCCGCCACTCCCGGTGTGGAGGCGATGATCGAGGTGAACGTCACCGGCGCAGCTTCCCGTCCCGGATGCATGCCGGCCGACGTCGATGAGCTCGTCGCGCGGCTGCGGCGGCTACCGCTCAACTTGAGCGGTCTGATGGCAATAGGTCCACAGGGCGACCTGGAGCAGAGCAGATTGTGTTTTCGCTGGCTTGCCGAAAAGGCCAGCCAGCTTGGGCTACCAGAGTTGTCGATGGGGATGAGCGACGACTTCGAAGTGGCAGTCGAGGAGGGCGCCACGACCCTCCGTCTAGGAAGGACGCTTTTCGGACCGCGACCCAGCCGGACCGCGGCACGACGATAGGCTTCACGACTACTGGGAGGCACTGATGGCATCGGGAATCATGCGCAAGGCGATGGTGTACCTGGGGCTGACGGACGACGAGTACGAGGAGTACGACCCTTATGAGGACTCGGCGCCGGCCCCGGCTCCAACGCGGAGATACTCGACCGAACCGTCTGAGAGTGGCTCGGTTTCGGCGGTGCGCCCGGTGAGAGAAGCCCCCGATCCTTCGAACGGAGTCACTTTGCAGCCGCGAACGGCAGTCGTGAGACCCATCACCCCGATGCACGGCGCCAAGGTTCACGTCGTAGCGCCGAGCAAGTTCGCGGACGCGCAGGAGATCGGCGACCGGTTCAAGAACGGCCAACCGGTCATCGTCAACCTGCAGGGAAATGACAGGGAGCTGGCCCGCCGAATGATCGACTTCTGCAGCGGGGTCACATACGCGCTCTCGGGAAGCATG
Source organism: Acidimicrobiales bacterium (assembly GCA_036378675.1). Lineage (NCBI taxonomy): Bacteria > Bacillati > Actinomycetota > Acidimicrobiia > Acidimicrobiales > Acidimicrobiales bacterium. The sequence continues at coordinate 83,043 of DASUWA010000017.1, read as the reverse complement.
GACAAGGTCGCCGATCAGGTCTTCCTGCTCACCCCGTCCAACGTCGAGGTGTCCGCCGAGGAGAAGCGAAGGCTGCAAGAACGCGGCCTTTACCGGTCCTGATCCGGCTCACGAGTGGTCAGCTTCCGCGGGGGAAACCCGCTTTACGACCTCGGGCAGATCTACGTGCTCGTCCTGTTCGCCCGAGCGATTCTCAGCTGGTTTCCGTACAGCTCTGACTCGCCGTTGAACCCGGTCCGCCGGGTTGTGTTCACCCTTACCGAACCGGTGCTGGCGCCATTCCGGCGGATCATCCCGCCGGTGGGCATGTTCGACCTCTCGTTTTTCGTCGCCTTCATCGTCGTCGAGATTTTCGTCCAGGGCGTCCTCGGCAACCTGCCGATTTGACCGACGAACGGCTCGCCATCACCTCGGGGTCGCCTGCAGGCCACTAGCATTGCGGCATGGAGGTTTCGCCGAAGACCCTTCGTGAAGTCGAGTTCCGCGAGAAGATGCGCGGATACCACCCGGAGGATGTCGACCACTTCCTCGAGCAGGTCGCCGCGGGGCTCGAAGTCATGCAGGAGCGTCTACGCCAGGCGGTCGAGCGGGCCCAAAGGGCCGAGTCCGCCGCCGCCGAGGCGGGCGGGACTGACGAAACCCTCCGCAAGACGTTGGTGCTGGCGCAGCGAACGGCCGACCTCGCCGTTCAGGAAGCCCGGGAGCAAGCCGCCCGAATCCTCGCCGGAGCCGAACAGCAGGCTCAAGCGATCCTGGCCGAGGCGGAGGACAAGGGACGGCAGACCCTCGAGGATTCCCTCGCCGAGAGCCGCGCCGAGCTTGCGCGGCTCGAGTCCGCTCGCGCCCAGTCGCATCAGGAGGTGGAGACGCTCGAGCGCTGGCTGGAGGAGCACAAGACCCACGTCCAGACCAGCTTGTCCGAAGCGTTGGCGTCTGTGGAGCGCATCGGAGTCATGTGGCCGGCTCCCGATCCGCGCCCGGCCGACGTACCGCAGTCCACCCGGGGGAGCGCCCCTCCCCCTCCGCCCGCCGACATAGCGGTCGAAGGACCGGAGACCGTCGCGTGGTCGCCCGCAGACGAAGGGATCGATCGAGAGGAGATGCTCGGCGAGCAAGCTACGGTCGCCGCTCAGTCGTTCGCCCCGCCGCTACAGGCCGGCGTCGTCGACGTCCGTCCCTCGGATGCTTCGATCGGCCCGGACGAAAGGGCCATGGACGAATTCTTCGACGATCCCGAAGGGTTCGGCGACGACCGGCGCTTCGGAGGAAGGCTGCGCCGGCGCCGTTGAACCGGACGCCCCGGCAGAGGTGGGTGCCGGAGCCGGAGCAGGATCCGGCCGGATGCTGGCGAATCGATTCTGGTGTCGCGTCTCGGGCGGAGCGATCCAACTAGGGTGCGAGACGTTTCGAATGGGCTGTGGAAGGTGATCTTGTGTTGCTGTTGGTGACCGTCGCGCTGGTGTTTGCCGGCCTGGTTCTATTGATCGTCGGGTTCGTGCAGGACTCGCTGAGCCTGATCTACCTGTCGATCGCATGCGCGGCCGTCGCGGGGATCGCGCTCATCGTCTTCAGCCGCCTGAGCCGCCGGCGGGCGGTGCGGCTGGCGATTGAAGGGGTTCCTGCCGCTGCGGCCCCGCCGTTGCTCGCCCGCTCCCGCGCCGACGAGGGGATGGATCTCCGGCCTCGCCCGGCACCCGAACGGCAGCCCGCGCCGTCGTACGGAGTTGCAGAAGAGCCGGCGCTCACCCCTGGAGGCGCTGCGTTCCCCGGGGAGTACGAATTCGAAGAAGAGGAAGTGGAGGTGCTCGAGCCCACAAGGCCGCAGCCGGTGCAAACGGCTCCGGTGTTCGGCAGGGAGCCGCTACCCGAGTTCGCCCACGCAGGCGCTCAGGACGCTGCGGGGCAGGGTCATTGGGAGGAGCCAGGCGAGTGGGAGGAAGAGTGGGGCGACGAAGTCGTCTTCCCGATCGAGGACTACGACGACCTTCGAGTCGCCGAGATTCTTCCGCTGCTACCGCAGTTGGAGGGCGACGAACTCGAGGACGTGCGCGATAGAGAGGTCAACACCAAGGCTCGCGCAACCATTGTCGCCAAGATCGACGAGCTCCTCGGGCGCGAGCCACAGGCACCCGCAATGCCAGCCCCGGCCCGAGTTCCCGCAGCAGCTCCTGCTGCGCGGAGAGCCGCCGGCCCGACTGCGAAGAAGGCTGCTCCCAAGCCTGCGGCTGCGGGGGCCGGGTTAGCCGAAAAGCGGACTGCGGCGACGGGACGGGCGGCGGCATCCACAGCGGGTGGCGCCGCGAAGGCAACCGGGACAGGCGCAGGGGCGCGCTCAGCCGGTCGGGCACCGGTGACAACCGCGAAGAAGGCGGTGCAAGGCACCAAGGCCGCAGCGACCGGCAGGAGCGCGACCACCAACAAGGCGGCGGCGTCGAAGGCTGCTCCGTCCAAGGCGCCTGCATCAAGGACGGCTGCGTCCAAGGCGCCTGCATCAAGGACGGCTGCATCCAAGACGGCCGCATCCAAGACGGCCGCTTCTAAGGCTTCTACTTCAAAGGCCGTGGCTCCGAGGACCGCTGCCGGAAAGGCGACGCCTGCGAAGCAGCCTGCGAAGGCGACCAAGGCAGCCGCGGGCAAGACGACGGCCCAGCCCGCGAAGAAGGCGGCCAAGAAGGCGACGGGTCAGGCCGCATCGCAGCCTCGGAAGCGCTAACGCCAGGCCAGCGCCGAGCCACTACGTGAGGCGCTGTATTTCGGGTTCCGGCCGCCTCACGCGGCCGACCGCTTGATCCTGACCGACACCGAGGAACCGTCGGCCAAGGACGTCGCTGCCCACGCACCCGATGGGTCCTGGGAAGACACTGGCTCGGTCCCGAGCCACTGAATGTCGGTGGCGAGGATTTGCTCCGCGATCCATTCGCGGTGCGCGTCAAGAGAACGCCGGACCTGCTCGTCGCCGGCGAGCTCCAACGCGATGCGGTCGGTCACTTGCAGCCCGATATCCCGCCGGCCTTGCTGGACGAATCGGACAAGGTCGCGCGCCCTGCCCTCATCGAGCAGGTCGTCGTCCAACGTCGTATCGAGTGCAACGACACCTACGTTCCCGCCCAATGTTCTCGTAGTTGCTTCGTCGAGCGGGCGCACCCGGAGCTCGAACTCGCCCGGTTCGAGAACGCTTTCGCCCACTCTCGCCGTGCCGTCATCGAGAATCTCCCAGTCACCTCGCTTGGCGGCCGCGGCCGCGGCCTGGGTGGCCGGACCCAACCTCGGTGCGGCCACCGGAAACGCGACGCTGAGTGTTCGTGTGGCGAACCGGTCGGTGTCCTCGGTCAGCTCGACGTTCCTCACGTTCACTTCGTCAGCGATCAGATCGATATAGCCGCGAAGCTTTTCAGCTCCTGCCGCGGCGACGGTGAGCTGGGACAGGGGTAGTCGGGCGCGCAGGCCGTTGGCTTTGCGAATTGAGTGGCCGGCCGAGCAGATCTCCCGGACCCAGTCCATATCTGCGACGAGATCTGGGTCCGACGGCAACGCGGTCGGATCGGGCCAGTCCTCGAGGTGCACCGAACGTCCCCGGCTCTCGGCGCAGCCCGAGACCAGTCCGAGCCAGACGGCGTCGCTCACCAAAGGCAAGAGAGGCGCGGCGACGCGGCAGAGAACTTCGAGGACGGTGCCGAGCGTGTCGAATGCGTCGTCGGTCGCCGATCCCTCGGCGCCGGTTCCCCAAAACCGATCACGGCTCCGGCGGATGTACCAGTTGGTCAGAGCATCCAAGAATGCTTCGATCGAGTCACACGCGCCGGAAAGGTCGTAGGCGTCGAGCTCTGCGGTTACGTCTTCTACGAGTTGCCGAAGTTTGGCAAGCACGTAGCGGTCGAGCGTTCCGGGCGCGTCCGTCCGCCCCAGAGTTGCCGACCTCCCATCGGCGTTGGCGTACAGCGCGAAGAAGTACCACGCGTTCCAGAAAGGAAGCAGAGCCGCCCGTACTGCGTCCGTTATCCCCTTTTCATCAGTAATCAGGTTCCCGCCGCGCAACACGGGGGACGACATCAAGAACCACCGCATCGCGTCGGCGCCGTGAACCTCGAACATGGCTTCGGGGTCCGGGTAGTTGCGAAGCCGCTTGGACATCTTCTGGCCGTCTTCTCCGAGGACGATGCCGTGGGCCAGGCAACGCTTGAACGCGGGCCGGTCAAAGAGGGCGACCGCAAGGACGTGCAGCGTGTAGAACCAGCCGCGGGTTTGGCCGATGTACTCGACGATGAAGTCGCCTGGGAAGTGAGCATCGAACCAGTCACGGTTCTCGAACGGGTAGTGGACCTGGGCGAACGGCATCGAGCCCGACTCGAACCAGCAGTCGAGGACATCGGTGACTCTCCGCATCGACGAGCGACCGGTAGGGTCATCCGGGTTGGGACGGGTGAGCTGATCTATGCGGGGCCTGTGCAGGTCGGTCGGCCTGACGCCGAAGTCCCGCTCGATCTCGTCCAGGCTGCCGTACACGTCGAGGCGGGGGTAGTTGGGATCGTCGCTCTTCCAGACCGGAATGGGCGATCCCCAGAACCGATTTCTCGAGATCGACCAGTCACGCGCGTTGGCGAGCCATTTGCCGAATGACCCATCGCGCACGTGCTCGGGTATCCACTGGATCTCCTGGTTGCGCGCGAGCAGCCGGTCCTTGATCGCGGTGACCTTTACGAACCACGAGCTCACCGCCCTGTAGATGAGGGGGTTCTCGGTTCTCCAGCAGTGGGGGTAGGCGTGAACGATCGAGTCCTGCCGGATCAGTGAACCCGTGTCCCGGAGAGCCCTGATGATCGGCTGGTTGGCGTCGAAGACCTGGAGTCCGGCGAAGTCGGTCACCTCGCCGGTGAAAAGAGCACGGTCGTCGACCGGGCACACCACCGGGATCCCAGCTTCGGCACAGACGATCTGGTCGTCCTCTCCGAAGCCCGGGGCCATGTGGACGATCCCGGTGCCCTCGTCCGTGGTCACAAAGCCGGCTCCGAGAACGACGAAAGCATTTTCGGTCCCTGCAAAGTACGGAAAGAGCGGTTCGTAGCTTCGGCCGATCAGGTCCGCGCCTCGTACGGTCCCGACTCGCTCGGCACCCGCGAGATCCTTCTCGAAGGTCCCTACAACGTCAGCTCCGAGAGAAAAAGAGGTGCCTTCGCGCCGGTACACCGCGTACTCCACGTCCGGGCCGACCGCCAATGCAAGGTTGGACGGCAGCGTCCAGGGTGTGGTCGTCCAAACCCACAAGTCGACCGGTCCGGATATTTCCGGCAATGCCGACGGGTCCGGTTGAAGTTTGAAGGCCACGGTGACAGCCGGGTCCTGACGGTCCCGGTAGGCGTCATCGACGCGCGTCTCGGAGTTGGAAAGAGGAGTTTCGCAGATCCAGCAGTAGGGGAGGACCCGGTAATCCTCGTAGAGGAGATCCTTGTCCCACAGCTGCTTGAACGCCCACATGACGCTTTCCATGTAGGACGTGTCCATCGTCTTGTAGTCGTTGCGGAAATCGACCCAGCGAGCCTGGCGGGTGACGTAACGCTCCCACTCCTGCGTATACCGGAGGACCGACGCCTTGCAGTAGCTGTTGAAGCGGGCAATGCCGTACTCGGCGATGGGGCCGCGGCCCCACACTCCCAGTTCCTTCTGTGCTTCGGTCTCCGCAGGCAGACCATGGCAGTCCCAACCGAAACGGCGCTCGACCTTCTGGCCAACCATGGTTCGGTATCGGGGAACGACGTCCTTGACGTAACCGGTCAGCAAGTGGCCGTAATGCGGCAGCCCGTTCGCGAATGGTGGACCGTCGTAGAACACGAACTCGTTGCTGTCGGGGCGTTGTTCGACGGAGCGCCGAAACGTGTCCTCTCCCTCCCAGGTCTCGAGAATCTCAGTCTCGATCTTCGGAAACCGGGGGGATGCTGGGACGTCCGGGTACTTCGGTCGGGGGCCTCCGGGCATCCCAACAATCTACGGCCCGAGCGCGGACGTGATCCCGGCGTTTCCCCGGTTCATCTACCGGGGCGTGATAGGGTGCCCCCTCCCGCGCGGGTAGAACTCGAACTCTGCGGAGTCGAAATGCCATTGAAGAAGCCAGCCAAAGCAGCCAGCAAGGCGCCGGCGAAGTCCACGGGCAGGGCACGTAGCTCGCCATCGAGCCAGGCGCGGACCCAGCCGGCGCAGTCGAGAACCCAGCCGGCGCAGTCGAGAACCCAGCCGGCGAAGGCCCAGTCAAGGACCCAGCCAACGAAAGCCCAGCCGAGAACCCAGCAGGCGAAGAGCCCCTCCAAGTCTCAACCAGCAAAGTCGCAGTCGAGGACGCAATCACCAGTGAAATCCCAGTCAAAGGCCCCAGCGGCGCAATCCAAGGCCCAGCCGAGGGCCCAGTCGAAGGCCCAGCCGGCGAAGGCGAAGCCCCAGCAGGCGCAGGTGAAGGCCCAGCCGGCGAAGGTGAAGGCGACCTCACAGCCGGCAAGGTCCCACGCCCCGGCGCCCAAGTCGTTACCGTCGAAGACCCAACCGGCTAAGGCAAAGGCCGCCACCAAGTCAGCCCCTTCGAAGTCGGCAGCCGCGAAGGCGCCGGCGGCGCCCACGGCCGGTACACACAAGGCACCAGCAAAGGTCGCCGCCAAACCTAGAGCCGACCGGATTGCATTCTTCGAGAAGCAGCGCCAGCTGCTGCTCGAAGAAAAGGACCAGTACATACGCTCGGCCGAGGCGCTCAAAGCCCAGGCGGACTCCCTTGCCCTGGAACACGAACCGGGCGATGTCCAGTTCGACGAAGAAGGCGGCGAGGGCGGCACCTCCAACATCGATCGGGAATTGGATCTGGTCCTTTCGGCCCAGGCCCGTTCGGCGGCGGCAGAGATAGATCGAGCCCTGGCCAAGATCGAGGCGGGCACCTACGGGTTCTGCGAGCAGTGCGGCGATCCCATTCCCGACGCCCGCCTCCAGGCACTCCCATACGCCGCGCTGTGCGTCTCTTGCAAGAGCGGCGGGCTCTCCGCTCGGCGGTAGCCGTTCCATCAGCTCTGGCGGTTCGCGGCGTTGCCGTGCCCGTGATTGCTGCCGCGGTCACCGCCGCCGACCAGGTGAGCAAAACCTGGGCTCTGCACCACGCCAATTCACCTCGTCACGTCATCTGGACGCTCTGGTTCGACTTGACGTTCAACAGAGGGGCGGCCTTCGGGCTGGGTCGTGGCGTCACCCCTCTGGTCGAGATCGGGGTGTTCGCCGTCGTCGCAGGGCTGGTCCTATTCGGCAGGCGGGCCGCCTGGGGGACCGGTTGGCCGGTGACGATCGCGTTAGGCCTGATCCTCGGCGGCGCAGCCGGAAACCTCGGCGATCGGTTCTTCCGTCACATTCCGGCCCACCCCGGGGCGGTGATCGATTTCATTGCCGCGGCTCGGGTCGGCCAACACGATTGGTGGCCAGTGTTCAACGTGGCCGACTCGTCGATCGTCGTCGGGGTCGTGATGATCGTGGCCTTCTACGCGTTGGACCGCCGTCCCAAGGTGGAGACCAATGGATGAACCGGCTGAGGTGTGCTTCGAGGTTCCGTCTGCGCTTGACGACGAACGCCTCGACAGGGCGCTGGCGCTTCTGACCGGTCTCAGCCGGCGGGTGGTCAACGACCTGATCGCTTCCGGGAGGGTCACGCTGCCAAGCGGTCAGCTCACGTCCCGCAACCGCAAGGTACGAGCAGGAGAGCGGCTTAGGTTGGTCGGACCGCTGCCGGATGAAGGGCCGTCTGCTCCTGGTGCCGAGGCATGGGTGGACGTTCCGGTTGTTTGGAACGACGAAGACGTGATCGTCGTCGACAAGCCCGCCGGCATGGTGGTGCACCCGGGGGCGGGAACTCGCACCGGCACCTTGGTTCACGGCCTGCTGGCCCGGTTCCCGGACTTGACGGCTGCCGGCGGTGAGCCCGACCGACCAGGCATCGTTCACCGCCTGGACAAGGGCACGTCGGGCCTGCTGGTTGTGGCGCACACTCCGACCGCCTTCAGATCCCTGTCCGCGCAGATGACGGCGCGTACGATCGGGCGCGAGTACATCGCGCTGGTCGCGGGGAACGTCGCGTCCGACGAGGGCCTGATCGACGCGCCTCTGGGTCGCTCCGATGTCGACCCCACCAGAATTCGCGTACAGGCTGGTGGGAGGTCCGCCCGCACCTTGTACATGGTCATTGAACGGTTCAGCGAACCAGCGCCGTCCACGCTGCTGAGCTGCCGTCTCGAGACCGGACGCACCCACCAGATCCGGGTTCACTTCGCGTCGATAGGTCACGCGCTCGTGGGCGACGACGGCTACGGATCGCGCAAACTGGGCAATTGGGCTCCCCTGCCTCAGGGGCGCCCGTTTCTGCACGCGACGAAACTGCAATTCGCCCATCCCCGAACGGGCGAATTGATGGTGTTCGAGTCCGAAGTTCCTGCTGACCTGTCCGGGGTGCTCCGGGGTATAAGACACAGCGGTCCGAGCTAGGTCTATTGTTGCGGGCTCGACAAAGCAGTTCGATCTTTCGGGAGGAAATCGAATGGCATTACGCGACCACCGGGCGGGGCTCAAGGCCGCCGCTCTGGTCTCGATCGCAACACTGGGAATCGCCGCTTGTAGCTCCAGCAGCAACAAGTCGACCACGGGGGGAACCTCGAGCGGCGGAGGGTCCGGGAAGACGGTGAAGATCGGCTTCTTCGGAGCCCTCACCGGAGCCGACGCTCAGCTGGGCATCAACATCCGCAACGGCGAGCAGCTCGCGATCAGCCAGTACGACGCTACCAACCCATCGGTGAAAGTTACGCTTGACCCCTTTGACAGCCAGGGCGATCCAGCGCAGGCCAACAACGGTGCGACCAAACTGATCAACGACAAGGTCGTCGCGGTAATCGGTCCGGCGTTCTCGGGCGAGTCGGGAGTAGCCAACCCGATCTTCGAGCAGGCCGGCATACCGAACATCAGTGCCTCGGCGACCAAGGTGACCTTGGCTCAAAACGGTTGGAAGTACTACCACCGTGTCGTTGCCGACGACGCCGCCCAGGGAGCCGGCGACGCCGACTACTTGGTCAAGTCGCTCGGTGCCAAGAAGGTTGCGGTTATCGACGACGCCAGCTCCTACGGGCAAGGCCTTGGAGACTCGGTGAGAAGCAACGTGGCAACGGCCGGGGGCACCGTGGTCCTCAACGACCACATCGATCCGAAGGCCGCTGACTACGGAGCGACCGTGAACAAGATCGTCGCGGCGAAGCCCGATGCCGTGTTCTTCGGCGGCTACTACGACGCAGCCGGCCGTTTGATCAACCAGCTGAAAGCCAAGGCGTACGCCGGAAGCTTCATGTCTGGAGACGGTTCCGAGGACCAGAAGTTCGTGACCGATGCCGGAGGGGCACCGGCCGAGGGCGCGTACCTCTCCTGTGCCTGTGCCGACAGCACGAAGATCCCGGCAGCCCAGGCGTTCGACGCCGCATACCAGGCTCAGATCGGTTCGGCACCCGAGATCTACTCGGCTGAGGCCTACGACGCGACCAACGCGGTGCTCCAGGCCATCAAGTCGGGAGCGACTACCCCTTCCGCGATCAACACCTACTTGGCGACGATCGACTACACGGGCATCACCAAGACGATCAAGTTCCAGCCGAATGGCAACATCTTCGGAGGCACGATCTACGTGTACAAGGTAGAGAACGGCAAGATCGTCCAGACCGGAACCACGAGCTAGGAATCGACACGCTTGGCGGGGGGCTTCAAAACCCCCCGCCAACGATTCCCCTGCCAGGCAGCGAGGGCAGCGAGGAGAGGTTTGAACTTTCATAGCTTCGTGACGGAGTTCTGGCCGTCGACAGTTGACGGACTGGTGCTTGGGAGTATCTACGCCCTGTTCGCACTCGGGTACACCATGGTGTACGGGGTGCTGAAGCTGATCAACTTCGCCCACAGCGAAGTGTTCATGGTGGGCACGATGGCGATGCTCGGCGCGCTCAACCTGCTGGACATCCATTCGCAGGTCGGTGGAGGAAAGCTCGTTGGTGTTTTGCTGGTGTGTGTCCTCGTCGCGATGGCAGCGTCCGCCTTCACCGCGATCCTGCTGGAACGCCTCGCTTACCGCCCACTGCGGCGACGAGGCGCCAGCCGCCTTGCGGCACTGATCTCCGCCATCGGCGCCTCCTTCGTGCTGCAGGAGATCTTCGGCATTTGGTACACACGCGACGCGGTCGAACTGCCCAACCTCATGGGGCACGCAACGGTGTTCAAGATCGGATCTGCCGCGGTTACATCCGACGATCTCCTCGTCATCATCACCGGGGTCGTGATGATGATCGCCCTCGAACGACTCGTGGCGACGACCAAGTTCGGCCGAGGCATACGGGCCGTCGCCCAGGATCCCGAGACGTCGACGTTGATGGGAGTCAACCTCGACCGGGTCATCGTTTACACATTTCTCGTCGGCGGTCTGATGGCCGGCGTTGCTGCCACCCTTTACGGAGTTCACTACCACCAGACTCGCTACGACATCGGGCAGCTGCCGGGCATCAAGGCCTTCACCGCGGCCGTGCTCGGGGGCATAGGCAACCTTCGAGGGGCGCTGCTCGGAGGCCTGGTCATCGGGCTTCTCGAGTTTTACGGTTCGAGCCTTTTCGGATCGCAATGGGAAAACGTCGTCGTGTTCGTGGTGCTGGTCGTCGTTCTGCTCGTCCGTCCGAGCGGGTTGCTCGGCGAATCGCTGGCGAGGGCCCGCGCATGAGCATCGGGCATCGGATCACCGCGACGCAGGGCAGGCTCAATACCCGCGCCGGACGTACGTGGGCGAGCCTCTCCCTGCCGGCGAAGGTCGTCGTCGTCATCGCGTTCTACCTCGCAATCGCCTACTTCCTGCCCAGCGGACCGGTGTCGCGGATCATGGCACCTCAAAGCTCATGGCCGTTCGTGCTTTCGGGTGCGGTGACCATCTACATCCTGATGGCCCTCGGGCTCAACGTCGTCGTGGGTTATGCCGGCATGCTCGACCTCGGGTACGTGGGCTTCTATGCCGTCGGCGGGTACGTCGCCGCCATCCTGATGAAGAACCACGGATGGAACTTCTGGCCAGCGCTTCCCGTCGCGATCGTTGCTGCGGCGATCTCCGGACTGATTCTCGGGGCACCGACCTTGCGGCTCAGGGGCGACTATCTGGCCATCGTGACGCTCGGCTTCGGTCTCATCGTCGCGGTGGCTGCCAACAACCTGGTGAGCGTCGACGGTGGGCCTCAAGGCATCTCGCAGATCCCACACCCGCCGTCGGTGCCCCACGTCAAGCAGCTCACCTACGGTGTGCTGAGCGGGAAGCCGTACTTCTACCTGACTCTGGCAGTCCTGTTCGTTGTCGTGTTCTTTGTGCGCCGGCTCGAGCGAAGCCGTGTCGGTCGGGCATGGATGGCGATCCGGGAGGACGAGGACGTCGCCGAGCTGATGGGTGTGCCGACTTACAGATTCAGGTTATGGTCGTTCGCAATCGGCGCGTCCGTCGGCGGTACCGCTGGCGCTTTCTACATCTCCCAGGCGAACCACATCGATCCCACCGCCTTCAGCTACCAGATCTCGATCCTCGTACTCGTGGCCGTGATCCTCGGTGGCTCGGGAAACATGTTCGGCGTTGCGTTGGGCGCGTTCGTCGTCGAATGGCTGCCGGAGCGTTTTCGCCAGTTCGCCAACTACCGGATTCTCGCCTTCGGTGCCGCGCTGGTAGTGCTGATGATCTTCCGGCCGGAGGGCTTGTGGCCCTCCCGCCGCCGCAGCGCCGAGCTGCAAGAGGTCGGGACCGGAGGGGGGATGAGTGCACCGTTGGTTGCGCCTTCGTCCGAGCCCGCAGCTGAGGTGGAGGCGTGAGCGCGACCGCGCCGGTTGCGTCCGCGGACACACTTCTCGAGCTCGACGGCCTGACTGTCCGATTCGGGGGGGTCGACGCGATCCAGCAACTCGACCTGGTCGTGCACCGCGGCGAGATATTTGGCTTGATCGGGCCGAACGGGGCCGGCAAGACGTCGACGTTCAACATCATCACCGGCGTGTACCAGCCGACGAGGGGCGACGTCCGGTTCAGCGGCCGCAGGGTCGCAGGCTTGAAGCCGCACCGGATCACCCAGTTGGGTATTGCGAGGACGTTCCAGAACATCCGGCTCTTCCCGGAGATGTCCGCGATCGAAAACGTCATGGTCGGATGCGACGCCCGCCACCGCACGGGGATACCCGGTGCGGTGCTGAACCTGCCCCGGCACCGCCGAGAGGAACGGGACGGGAGGCTGCAGGCACGGGAGCTGCTCGAATTCGTAGGCATCGCCAGCTCCGAGCAGGAAGCCGCCCGCAACCTTTCCTACGGGGACCAGCGGCGCCTCGAGATAGCCCGGGCGCTCGGGACCGGTCCGGAGCTCCTGCTCCTGGACGAGCCCGCGGCCGGCATGAACCCTGCGGAGAAACAGGGGCTCGCCGCACTCGTCCGCAGGATCCGGGACACCGGCGTCACGGTCCTTCTGATCGAGCACGACATGACCGTCGTGATGAACCTCTGCGACCGGATCGCGGTCCTCGACTTCGGGCGCAAGATCGCCGAAGGTCTGCCTGCAGAGGTCCGCGAGACACCGGCCGTGATCGAGGCCTACCTCGGCCGGCCCGAAGACTCCGGGGACGGCCATGGCGCTTCTTGAAGTGGAGGGCATGCACGTCTTCTACGGCCAGGTAGAGGCGCTCAAAGGGGTCACCCTGTCGGTCGATCGCGGTGAGATCGTCGCGTTGATCGGGGCCAACGGAGCGGGCAAGACGACCACCCTGAAGGCGATCTCCGGAGTTCGCCCGGTCCGCAGAGGCGTCATCCGCTTCGACGGGAAGGACATCACCCACCTTCCCGGCTACAAGCGGGTGAAGCTCGGGCTGTGCCAAGCACCGGAAGGGCGCGGGATCTTTCCGGGGATGACCGTACGGGAAAACCTGGAAATGGGCGGGTACGACCGCAGCGACCCCCTCGACGACGACTTCGAAAGGGTGTACGGGCTCTTCCCGCGCCTCGCTGACCGCCGGGGCCAGATGGGTGGGACCCTGTCGGGAGGGGAGCAGCAGATGCTCGCGATCGGCAGGGCCCTCATGGCCAACCCCCAGGTGCTGTTGCTGGACGAGCCGTCGATGGGCCTGGCTCCAATGTTGGTGTCACAGATCTTCCGCATCCTTCGCGAGATCAACGAGCAGGGGACCACCGTCCTTGTTGTCGAGCAGAACGCGGTGCAGGCGCTGAGCCTCGCCAATCGTGCCTACGTGATCGAGCTCGGTGTGGTCACCCGCTCCGCGAACGCGAAGGAACTCCTCGACGACCCGTCTGTTCGGGCCGCCTACCTCGGCTCCGGCTGAGTCCAAGCCAAGCGCGCGAGCGCGTTCAGCACCGCAGCCGCGACAGCGCTTCCCCCGCGCTGCCCAACGTTGGTCACGGCGATGTCGCGCAGCGGTGACGCCCACAGAGCCTCTTTGCTCTCAGCGGCCCCGACATATCCAACGGGCAGACCCACGACAGCAGCGGGCGATACCTCGCCGGCGCGATGAAGCTCGAGCAGGCGGAACAAGGCGGTCGGGGCGTTCCCCACCGCCCACACCGCACCGGTCGGGTGCTCGCCCGCCGCCAAGCTGAAGGCTTCCGCCGACCGAGTCGACCCGTGCAGTCCGGCCCGGTTTGGCCGGCCTGGGGCCTGGTCCAGATAACAGCGAACCGAAACCCGGCTCGCTACGGGAGGAATTCCCGCCTCGACCATCCGAGAGTCGCACACCACCGCGGCTCCCAACCGGAGCGCGCCCACGGCCGCTTCGACGAATCGACCGCCGACGCGCGCCGTGTCAGAGAACGACTCGTCCGCCGTCGCATGCACCATCCTCTCCACCAGTTCACGCGCGCCGCCCGGCCACCGGGAGAAGTCCACGCGCGACCGCATGATGCGGTATGACTCCTGTTCGATGGGATGGATCTCGGAATCGGTCACGACCCGGACAGCGCGACAGGCCGGATGGCGTCGGTGGGGCACACTTCCACACACGCGAGGCAATCGGTGCAGCGAGTGCTCATGACTGCAGGCTGGAGTGGTGCCTTCGACAACGCATTCTCGGGACAGGTGACGATGCACACACCACACGCGGTGCAGGATCCGTCGACCGTGACAGTCACGGCTCGGATGTCCTGTACCCGCGGGGCGTGACCATTCGCTCGCCGATCCAGCGCGTAGACGTCGATCCGACCACGACGAGCGAAAGCATCCCGACGGTTGAAGGATCGAGTTCACCGAGCGTCGTTCTCGACACCGACTCCCCGGGTCGCCCGATGTCGGTCAGGACCGCGGCCGGGGTTGAAGGCGCCCGTCGAGACGCGAGGATCTTCAGCGCTTCGCCAAGGTGCTCCGAGCGACGGAACGACCGCGGGTTGTAGAGCGACACGACGAAATCGCCGGCGGCAGCCGCCTCGAGCCGCCGGACGATCTCCTCCCACGGGGTCAGGAGGTCGGACAAAGATATGGCTGCGTGATCGTGACCGAGTGGCGCACCCAGCACCGCTGCGCCGCTCAGGGCGGCGGTCACTCCGGGCACGATCGACAACGGAGGATCGCCGTATTCGCCGCCAAGCTCGCAAACCAACGAAGCCATCGCGTACACGCCGGGATCGCCGGAGCAAACCAGGGCCACCGAGAAACCTTCAGCCGCCAGCTTCAGCGCCTCCCGGCATCGGTCCTCTTCGGCTCCGATCGGGGAACAGATCACCCGATGCCGCGCTTCGACAAGATCCGAAGCCTGTTCGACATACCCGCTGTAGCCGATCACCACGTCGGCGTGCCTGATTGCGATGTTCGCCTCTGCCGTCCTGCGAGACGGGTGCCCCGGTCCGATACCCACCACCGCCAGGTGGCCTTCAGGCACCCGCCGGCGGGCGATCGCAACGGTGGAGTCGGCTGACGAGCTGATCGCCTTCTCGGAAAGCAGGACCGACCCCGGCCCGGACGCGAGAAGCGCGGCGGCCTCGCAGACCGAGGCGGTGCCGACAGCTCTCTCGGCGGCTTCACTCGGGTTCGGGACGTCGACGCCTGCGAGCAGAGCGGCTTCGAAACCGCGGAGTTCCACCCCGAGGCGTTCGGCCAGAGACCTGATAGCCGGTTCGCTCAGCTTGCGGTCGAGCGTCGCCACTAGGCCAACCGATCGAGCATCGAGCCCCGCCGTCTGCAGCTGCGACATCGCCAGCTCCCACAAGCGTTCCGCGTCGGCACCGGAGCTCGAGCCGACCCCCAGAACGAGCGAGCTCGGCCGGAGGCGAACCTGGGGGCCGTGCTGCTGGTCGTGGAGCCGGTCGGTCACGAGTACCTCCGCCGCCCCTTCGTTTGGAAGGCCGCGGATCTCTTCCGGCAGCGGCCAAGCCTCCAGGCCGACGTCGACGCGAAGCGCGGGCGGAGATCCGTCGAGCCACAATCGCGTGATAGTCGCGACGTCGCCTTCCGCGATGAGGCCGGGAAGGTTGTCGAGCGCGGGCAGTCCGGCGCTATCGGTTGCGGTCGTTATCACCGGAGTGGCGCCCAGCACGCCCGCAACATCCAGCGCCAGCCGGTTCGCTCCGGCCGCGTGGCCCCCGGAGAGCGCGATCGCAAAGGTTCCGTGGTCGTCCACGCAGACAACCGCCGGGTCCCCGGTCTTGCGGTTCAGGTGCGGCGCTATCGCTCTGACTGCGACTCCGGTAGCTGACACAAGAATGAATCCGTCGACGCGCTCCCAGAGCTCGCTCACGTTGGTGACCAGGTTGCCGTGCCTGTGCTCGTACGGGAGCTTTCGTGCGACGTGTTCGCCGGCCGAAGTTATCGAACAGCAGACGACGCGGTTCAACCCAGTCCCGTTCTACTCGGCCCCCAGCAGATGAACACCGGGTTTTGGGCCTCCAGCCGGAAACTGCCGTCGCGACCCAAGCGAACACCCCTGCTGACGGCCACCTGCATGACGTTGCCCAGAAGCTCCGCGGCGGCGGCCGCCCTGCCGAACGAGGCGAAGGTGGCCACGACCGTCCCTCCTGGCCTTAACCGGTTCAACACCTCGTCGAGGACAGCGGGCCCGCCTCCGCCGAGAAAAACGCGATCGGGGTCGGGCAGGCTTGCGAGGGAGGCCGGCGCCTCGCCGGTAACAACTTCGACCGCAGTGCCTTCGAGGTTGCGGCGCATTCTGTCGACGTCTTCGGATTGGCGCTCGACCGCGAAGATCCGAAGCCCGGGCGCGAGGTTCGCACATTCGAAAGAAACCGACCCTGAACCGGCGCCGACATCCCACATGACCCCCGATGGAGGCAGCGCGAGTTTCCCTAAAGCCACCGCCCGCACCTCCGCTTTCGTGATCATCCCCGCGCGGTATTCGAAGTAGTCCTCTGACAATCCCCACGAGATCCCAGGTCCTGATCCGGGGTCTGCCACTGGTGCAACAGCGACCACCACAGACAGACCGTCGAACTGCTCGCCGGCGAGCGACTCGAGGTCGCCTTCCCACACCCGCTCGTCGGGTTCGCCGAGCCGGGACGCGACGAACATTCGACGTGCCGCGCAACCCGATTCGAGGAGGGCGATGGCAAGAGCCTGCGGTGGGTTGTCAGGAGAGCA
The DNA here is from genome assembly GCA_036378675.1 of Acidimicrobiales bacterium. Lineage (NCBI taxonomy): Bacteria > Bacillati > Actinomycetota > Acidimicrobiia > Acidimicrobiales > Acidimicrobiales bacterium. The sequence goes on along the minus strand of DASUWA010000017.1, from coordinate 66,409 downwards.
CATCACCGCAACCTTGGGGTGATGGGACACTGCATACACCGCATGGTCGATCGGGCGGCCGTGGGATGACACCACGGCTGCGTCGTCCCACGCCATCCCGGCCCTCGCAAATGCAAGCGACACCGACGACACCGCGGGGAAGATCGTCAGAAGCTTGGCGAAGCGCGCTGTGGCCAGGCGGCCCAAACCGAAGAAACCAGGATCGCCGGAGACCACGGCGCAGACCGACTCGCCGGACCGGCTCCAATACTCGATCATGTCGAGCCATCCGGCCACGGAACTCGGTGCCGGAACCCGACGCCCGGGAAGCTCGTCGGGGAGCGAATCAAGGTGCCGGGAGTTGCCGGTGAGCACGTCCGCCGCAGCGAGTACGTCACCCGCGGCCGAGCCGAACCACTCGCCTCCGACCAGTCCGACGAGGGATACGGACGCGCCGGCTGACAGCGATGGTTTATCCACGGGCCAGCACCTGTTCTCCTTCGAAGTCGACCATGATCACCTCGACATCGAGGGTTCCGTTGACAAATTCGGTGCACGATGCAGAAGCCCGACGGCACAGCTCTGCAAGCGGGTCCAATGATCGTTCGCGGACGCACACCTCGGCGAAGTGCCGAGCGGTGGCAGTCTCGGTCGCGGCAGATACGACAGCGGCGGGCGCCCCCGACGCGCGGGCGACCTCGGCCAGCATCTCGACATCCACCTTGGATCTTCGGTAGTGGGTCATCAGCACGCCAGCAGCGAGCTTGGCGATCTTGCCGGCCATCCCGACGAACACGACCCTGGACATCCCGGCGCCGGCGGCGCGCCGGAGGGCTATCCCGGTGAAGTCCCCGACCTCTACGAAGCAGACCGGCGGCAGTTCCGGTAGCAACCGCTGGGCTGCCGCATCGGTCCTCCCGCCCGTTGAAAGCACTATCACGTCGCGTCCCTGGGCCGCCGCCACATCTACCTGCTGCACAACGCTCGCCCGCCACGACGCCGTCGAAAACGGGCGCACCACACCTGTGGTCCCGAGGATCGAGATCCCGCCCATGATCCCGAGGCGGGCGTTGGACGTCTTCGACGCCATCTCCTCTCCGCCCGGTACCGAAACGGTCAGCGACACCGGACGGTCGGCGACCTCCGCAACAGCGGCTCTGATCATTCGGGCCGGAACCGGATTGATGGCAGGCGCGCCAACCTCGAGCCCCAGCCCGGGCAGGGTGATCGTGCCGACGCCGTCGCCCGCGACGAGCTCGACCGTCCCGGCCGGAGAGCCGACGGGAAGCCACCGAGCCTCCACCGTCAGGTGAGCCCCGTTGGTGACGTCGGGATCATCTCCGGCGTCCTTGACGACAGCAGCGCGCCACGGTTCGGAGGGATCAGCGTCCACCACATCGAAGGCGACCCTTTTTCCGGAAGGAAGGCCGACCTCGACTGTTTCCGGGACCTGACCGGTGAGCAGGCCGGTCACCGCGGCCTTGGCCGCCGCAGCGGTGCACGTTCCGGTCGTCCAGCCGGTCCGGAGTCCCTTCGCCCCGGCGACCTCCGGTGAGAGCGGCGGCTCGTGAGGCTGCTGTCTCAACGCCGGCGGGCCGAGGGCCGTCCGGCGGTCGAACCCGGCTTCGAGCGAAGACGGTACGCCGTGGAGTGACCGGGGGAGTACAGATGCGAGCGCCTGGCGACGGGGAGATCGGCGAGGAAGTCGCCGACCAGAACGAGGACGGTCAGCGTCGTCCCCGTCGACTTCAGGTCGTCGGCCAACTGGCCCACCGTGGTGAAGATCACCCTTTCGTCGGGCCAGGTGGCGCGGATCACTATCGCCGCCGGCGTGTCGGGTCGGTAACCGCTTTCGGTCCCCAGCAACTCGGACGCCAGCTCGTCGGGACGGGCGCCGGACAGGAAGACGGCCATCGAAGATCCGTGACGAGAAAACTGCTCGACCCCTTCGCGCGCCGGCATCGACGAACTGGTGCGACCGGCAAGCCTGGTCAGCACGACGCTCTGCGAGACACCCGGTTGGGTCAGTTCTTTTCCGATGATCGCGGCGGCCGCGGTCACCGAGCTGATTCCGGGGACGATCTCCCACGAGCGACGGTTCTCGAGACACCAGTCGATCTGCTCGCCGATGGCGCCGTAGATGCTCGGGTCACCCGAGTGCAGCCGCACGATCTGCGACGACTCCGGATGGCGGCGGTAGACGTCTACGACGTCCTCGAGGGTCATGACCGCAGAGTCATGGATCTCTGCTTCGTTGCGGCAGTGGGTCAGCAGCTCTTCGGGCACGAGCGACGACGCCCAGATGACGACATCCGCGCCAGCCAGGCGCTTGGCCCCCCTGATCGTGAGCAGGTCCGCCGCTCCGGGTCCCGCGCCGACGAACGAGATCATTTCGGCCCCTTGCGTCTCGCGGGGAAGATGACCGTTGCAAGATAGGAAGCCGGTGAGGTGGCCAGCGAGGCGAGAGACCCGATACGTTCGCCGGGCATGCCAAGAAGCTCGCCGGCGACCGCGGTTCCGTTGCGTCCGCGCTTTGCAGCTTGCGCGGCGATGTCGGGGAGGCGTCTCCCTCCCTTGTAGACGACCAGAGTCGTGGACTGATCGCGGAGGTCGGCGTCGAGCTCGTCGCCGTCGAGGCCGGTCCTGATCGAAACCCTTGTTCGCTCGTCGGCCACCACCGTTCCCGTTCGTGCGGCCAGAGCCTGGAACGCCATGATTCCGGGCACCTGCTCGACGATCGTCGACGGACGAAGCTTGCGGACTCGATCGGCGACGGCGGAAAACGTCGAATAGGTGAGAGGGTCGCCGAGGGTGATCCAAGCAACCTCCTCGCCTGCATTGAGATGCGCGGCAACTGCCGCCGCGGCGGTGTTGACCGACCGGTCCCGTGCTGTGCGCGACGGATTCATCGAGAAGGTAACCCTTTCGATCGGGACATCCAGCACCGCTTCGCGGACGATGGCCTCGGCGCGGCCCACCGAGTCAACCGACGTAGTAGGTGCGAGCACACGGTCTGCGCGACGCAGCGCCGTGACTGCGCGAACAGTCATCAGCTCGGGTTCGCCCGGCCCGACCCCGACCCCGATCAGCCGTCCCGGGATCGGCGGGTCGACGCGTTGCGAGCTCGTCTGACCGGTCGAGAGCATCGTCTCGAGCGCGGACCGGATGAGGTCGGCTTCCGAGCGGCCCGTGGCGGCGGCGCGAGAGGTTAGGGCCGCCTTCAACCGGTCGGGCAGGTACAGGCTGCTCTTCTTCATGTCCTGCTCACGGGAACGCACAATAGGCGCTAGCCGCGACGTAGGGCACGACGTAGGGCACAGGCGCCGAGAAAGGCCTGAACGAGGCCTGGGTCTCCTCCGGGATGGTGGTGGACGTAGGTGGCGAGCATCGTTGGTGTCGCCCAGCCCTCGCCAGCGGTTCCCCAGCGGGAGCTGAGCGTCAGGGCCTCGCCGGGGGGCTGCAGCCTTGAATAGTGGAACTCGTGGCCCCGGAAGGTTGTGCCGGCCGGGCCGACGGCTGTCGAGGTGGTGGTGGTCGCTTCCCTGTATCCGAGGGTGAGGCGTTCGGTCATGCTCGCTTTCGCGGGCAGGACTCCCGCCATCCTGTGGCCGTCGAGCGATTCGGCGAGGAGAAGAAGGCCTCCACACTCCGCCCAGAACGGGACTCCGTCTTGGGCTTTCGTCCTGAGATCGTTCAGGAACGGTTGATTGCCGGCGAGCGCGGAAGCGTGAACCTCGGGGAATCCACCACCGATGATGACTCCGTCGGCATCTGGCAACTTGGCATCTGACAACGGGTCGAACGTGGAGACTCGCGCGCCGCCGGCTTCCAGCGAGTCGATCGTGTCGGTGTAGGTAAACGTGAACGCGCGGCCCGCGGCGACCGCCACTTCGACGGGCGGGCCGGGGCGCGGCAAAGGCGGTGCGCTCGGTGATCGGTGGGGTGCTGAAGCGGCGATGGCTACGACCGAGTCGAGGTCGATGTGCTCGGAGACCGCTGCAGCGAGGTGGGACAGTGATGCTTCGACTCGCGCAGGTTGTTCCGCGACGGGAACGAGGCCGAGGTGGCGGTCGCGCCAGGAGAGGCGGTCGTCGCGGGGAAGGGCGCCGAGCACCGGAATCCCGGTTGGTGCCATCGCTTCGCGCAGCAGCGTCGCGTGTCCTTCGGAACCGACCTTGTTGAGGATGACGCCGGCGAAGCGCAACGAGGGATCAAAGGTCTTGAAGCCGTGAACGAGGGCGGCCACCGAGCCGGACATCGCGGCCGCGTCAACGACTAGCACCACCGGGGCGTCGAGCATGCGGGAGATGTCGGCGGTCGACGACGGGGTGTTGTCGCCGGCGCCGTCGAAGAGGCCCATGACCCCCTCGATCACCAGGACATCGCCTCCATTGGCAGCTCGGGCGGCGAGGCCCGGGATCGTTTCGGTCCCGGAAAGCCAAGCGTCGAGGTTCCGGGGGGGCCGACCGCACGCGAGGGAGTGGTACCCGGGGTCGATGAAATCCGGGCCGACCTTCGCAGGCGCCGGCCGGTGGCCGGCCGCACGTAGGGCAGCCATCAGCCCGGTCGCGACGGTTGTCTTGCCGACCCCCGAGTGGGTGCCGGCGATGACGACGCGCGGGCCGAGCAGATCCGAAGGCACGAATCGGATGCTCGCAGCATCGGCGGTCGGAAGGCGAGTCGGTTAGGTTTGGCGCCCGTGGTAGGCGTGGGAGAAGGCCCGATGGGCGGGACCGGTCGTGGCGGGCGGGGACCGTTGCCTGCTCGGGAGGGACTCCTGATGGTCGGTCACGGGTCCCGCTCCGAGCTGAGCGTGGAGGAGATGCACTCCCTCGGCGGCTTGGTCGCTTCGGAGATGCCCTACGTCTCCGTCGAGGTCGGGTTCCTAGAACTCAACGATCCGCCCGCGGGAGCGGCGATCGACCGGCTGGTCGAACGGGGCTGCGAACGGATCGGCGTCCTTCCGCTGGTTCTCCTCGGCGCCGGGCACGCGAAGAGCGACTCGCCGGCGGTCGTTCTCGAAGCGCGCGACCGGCATCCGTCCGTCGACTTCCGGTTCGGAACGCCGCTCGGTGTGGCGAGAGAGGCGGTGGAGCTGTTGGGGAAGTCTGTTGTCTCTGCGGGTGGCGCGGGCTTGCCCCTACTCGTGCTGGCCCGTGGAAGCTCGGACCCGGATGCGAACTCGGACGCGTACAAAGCCGCCCGCCTCGTGGGGGAGTGGGCCGGAAGTGGGTTCGTCAACGTCGGTTTCAGTGGGATCACCGGGCCGAGCATCGAGGACGCGGCGGCCGCGATGGTGCGGATTGGATACACGAGGGTCGCGGTCGCGTGGTGGTTCCTCTGCCATGGGCGACTGGTGGAGCGGGGTCGCGCCGAAATGTCAGCTGTGTTCGACAATGCTGGCGTTCAGTACGTGGATGCCGGCTACATCGGGCCGGAGCCGGCGCTGGTGCCGTTGGTCGTCCGGCGGTACCGCGAAGCGATCGGGACGGGATCGCATGATCAGCAAGGCGATTCTGCCGCGGCTGAGTCAGGCGTCAACTGCGACACGTGCGCCTACCGTGCTCCCTGGCCTGGGAAAGAGGATCGGGTCGGACAGCCCATAGGGGTCGGGCACTCGCATCTGGCCGCGGCGCACCGTCACACTCATTAGGCACTCTCATTGAGTGCCGCTTGAGTCAGTGGGCGAGCAGCTCGGCCGGCGCCACGGGCGCGTTGCCCTGGGCGCGTACGACCATGTCTGCGAGGCTGAACGACTCGAGATGCTTGCGCATGTGCTCGCCGACGTCGGCCCACACCGCTAGCAGCACGCACTGACCCTCGTGGTCGCACGCGCCGTTCTGGTGCGGCTCGCCGAAGTCGCCGGCGACGATTGGGCCTTCGACCGCGCTGACGATCTGGCAGAGGCTGATGTCCTGAGGAGCGCGCGCGAGCACGTAGCCGCCACCGACTCCGCGCTTCGAGCGAACAAGCCCGGCGCCTTTCAACGCCAGAAGGATCTGCTCGAGGTAGGGCTGCGGAAGGCCGGTACGCTCGGCTATGTCGCGTACGGAGGTCGGCTGGCTTTGCCCGCCGTGGAGAGCCATCGAAAGGAGCGCCCGGCTCGCGTAATCCCCCCTCGTGGATACCTTCACTGTCCCATCGTACCTCTAGGGTTGGTCGTGATGAGTGTGCCTCAGCCGGTGCTTCCTGACTACGACGGACCGAACCTGGTCGGGCTGATACCCGCCCTGACCGGCCCCGTCGGGCTTCGCCCGGAGTGGCTTCCGGACCCGCTGAGGGAAGCAGAACAGGTCGTGATGCTGGTGATCGACGGGCTGGGCTGGTTGCAGCTCGGGGAGCGAGCGGGGTTCGCGCAGGTGCTGAGCGAGATGCCGGGCGGTCCGATCACCTCGGTGGTCCCGACCACCACCGCGACCGCGCTGACCTCGATAACCGTGTCCGCCCCGCCGGCGGCTCACGGGATCGTCGGTTACAAGCTGGTCGTGGATGGCGAAGGCGGGCCCGAGGTCATGAATGTCCTGCGGTGGCGTACGCAGTTGGGGGACATGCGCCAGGTGGTGGACCCTGTGGCCTTCCAACCGTTGCTTCCTTTCGGCGGTCGGCCCATCCCGGTGGTGAGCAAGGCCGAGTTCAAAGGGACCGGCTTCACCATCGCCCATCAACGCGGGGCGGCCGAAGCCAGTTGGGTGCAGCCTTCGAGCCTCGCCGTCGAGGTTCGGCGCCAGATCGCCGCGGGGGCGCCGCTCGTTTACGCGTACTACGAAGGCGTCGACAAGATCGCGCACATATACGGGTTCGACGACCACTACGACGCCGAGTTGATCGCGGTCGATCGGATAGTCGGTGACCTTCTCGACCAGCTCCCCTCCCACGTCGCGGTCGCGGTCACATCGGATCACGGGCAGGTCGATGTCGGGCAGAGGGCGCGCGTCCTCGACGCGCGATTGACAAGCGAGATCGAGATGGCCAGCGGCGAAGCGCGCTTCCGTTGGCTCCATGCTCCCGCCGGCGAGCCGGGAGCGATCGAGAAGCTTGCGACCCTTGCCGGCGAGATCTACGGCGACGAGGCGTGGGTGGCAACGTGCGACCAGCTCGAAGCGGAAGGCTGGTTCGGGGGACCGTTGACCCCGACGATCAGGGCGCGTCTAGGAGACGTGGCCGTCGTGCCGTTCGAGCCCGTCGGCTACCTCGCCCCCTCCGAGACCACCGAAGCGGTGCTGGTTTGCCGGCACGGGTCGCTGACACCCGACGAGATGTTTGTGCCGTTGCTGGGGCAGCGGGGCAGACTGGGTACGTGATGGCTCAAGACCCGATGTCCCAAGGCCCGATGTCCGACGGCCCTCAGGGTGAGCAGGTGCTCATCATCCCCGGCGATCTTCCGGGTGAGGGCGACTCCGCGGAATCCGGCCAACCCGACCGGGAGGCGGTCGAGCAACCCGCCAAGGTGATGCGGATAGGTTCGATGATCAAGCAGCTCCTGGAGGAAGTTCGCCAGGCGCCGCTGGACGAACGCGGCCGGGCTCGGTTGAGGGAGATCTACGACACCTCCGTGCGGGAGCTGGCCGACGGGCTTTCTCCCGACCTACGGGACGAGCTGGCCGGGATGACGTCGCCGTTCGGCCCCGACGAGGTGCCGAGCGAATCGGAGCTGCGGGTCGCCCAAGCCCAGCTGGTCGGTTGGCTCGAAGGGCTCTTCCAGGGCATCCAGGCGACACTCTTCGCTCAACAGATGGCGGCACGGGCTCAGCTCGAGCAAATGCGCCAGAGGAGCCTTCCCGCCCGCACCGACGAAAGGCCCGCCGGCGGGACTTACCTGTAAAAAGCCGCCCTCGGAACGTGTTCAACCGGAGGTGGCCGCGCTAGCCTGGGGCGGCGAAATCACAGCGCTGTAGTTCTCCACAGGGCCTTCCACAGGAGCTGTGGATGACCTACAGGCGCTGTCCGGAAAAGCGTTCTCGCACGTCAGACAAGGAGATCAGGCTAAGTCGTGGGGGCGTCGTTCACCCATCTGCACCAGCACACCGAGTTCTCGATGCTCGACGGTGCGGCGCGGGTCCCGGATGTGATTGCCCGGGCGGTGAGCGACGGCCAGCCGGCGATCGGGATCACCGATCACGGCAACATGTACGGGGTCCTCGACTTCTACAAGGCGGCAAGGAACGCCGGCATAAAGCCGATCATCGGCACCGAGGCTTACATGGCCGGCGAGTCGAGGTTCGATCGACCTGTGCGGCGGGGGCGGTTAGACGACACCGGCGGGGACGCCGAGGCCGGCGAAAAGTTGTACTACCACCTGACGCTGCTTGCCGAGACCAACGACGGCTACAAGAACCTGATGAAGCTCTCCTCGGACGCTTATCTCGAGGGCTACTGGTACAAGCCTCGCTGCGACTGGGAGCTCCTTCAGCGCCACCACGAGGGGATCGTCGCCACGACAGGCTGCCTCGGCGGCGTGGTGCTGCAGGCACTGCTCCGAGACGACTTCGAGAACGCGACCCGGCTCGCCGCCCGCCTGCAGGACATCTTCGGGCGCGAGTCGATGTTCGTGGAGTTGCAGGACCACGGTCTGCCCGAGCAGCAGCGCACCAACCCCCAGCTGATTCGTCTAGCACAGCGGATCGGCGCGCCGCTGCTGGCTACCAACGACAGCCATTACGTCTCGCGGTCCGATGCCGAAGCCCACGACGCGCTGTTGTGCGTGCAGACCGGGTCGGTGATGGACGACCCGAAGCGCTTCAAGTTCCATGGAGACGAGCACTACTTGAAGTCGGCAGCAGAGATGCGCCACCTGTTCCGGGATTATCCCGAAGCGTGTGACAACACCCTCTGGATCGCAGAGCGGGCGGACGTGGAGATCGAGTTCGGAAAACCGAAGCTCCCGTCGTTTCCCCGCCCCCAAGGTTTCGACACGGCCGACGCGTATCTCAGGCACCTCACCTTCGAAGGCGCGGAGCAGCGATACGGGGAGCCACTTTCGCCGCCGGTAACCGCGCGGCTCGAGTACGAGCTGGGCGTCATCTCGGACATGGGCTTCTCGGATTACTTCCTCGTGGTGTGGGACTTGATTCGGCACGCGAGGGACAGCGGGATCCGCGTCGGCCCAGGTCGGGGGAGTGCGGCAGGTTGCTGCGTGGCTTACAGCCTGAGGATCGTCGACATCGACCCGATCAGGTACGACCTTCTGTTCGAGCGTTTCTTGAACCCGGGCCGCAAGCAGATGCCTGACATCGATATGGACTTCGACGAGCGGTATCGCTCAGAGATGATCCGCTACGCGGCCGAACGTTACGGATGGGATCGGGTCGCGCAGATCGTCACTTTTTCCACCATCAAAGCGAGGGCCGCGGTGCGTGACGCCGCACGCGTGCTCGGCTTTCCTTACGGGCTCGGCGACCGGATCGCGAAGCTGATGCCGCCGCTGGTGATGGGCCGAGACACCCCCCTTTGGGCGTGCTTCGAACAGGACCCGAAGTTCGCGGACGGATACAGGCAGGCGACCGAGCTGCGAGACCTCGTGGCAACCGACCCCGAGGCCGCCAAGGTGGTCGGGGTCGCCCGGGGGCTGGAGGGAATGCGCCGGCAGGACGGCATCCACGCCGCGGCAGTGGTGATATCGGGGGATCCCCTCACCGACCACCTGCCGATCCAGCGCAAGCCCGAGCCCGGTGGCAAGCCCGAGGACGCGCCGATCGTCACCCAGTACGAAATGCACGGGGTCGAGGACCTCGGCCTTCTCAAGATGGACTTCCTCGGGCTGCGCAACCTCTCCGTCATCGAGCGGACCCTGGACCTGATCGAGGACGCAACCGGCGCACGCCCCGACATCGACGACATCCCGCTCGACGACCCCAAGGTCTACGAGATGCTCCAGCGCGGGGACTCGATCGGGATCTTCCAACTCGAGGGCGGCCCGATGCGCTCGCTCATGCGCTCCCTTGCCCCCGACTCCTTCGACGATATCGCCGCCCTGAACGCCCTGTACCGGCCGGGCCCGATGGCGGCGAACATGCACAACGACTACGCCGACCGCAAGAACGGCCGCAAACCGATCACCTACCTCCACCCCGACCTGGAGGAGGTCCTGGCAGACACGCAGGGGCTGATGGTCTTCCAGGAGTCGATGATGCGCGTCGCGCAGAAGATCGCCGGCTACTCGCTCGAAGAAGCCGACAACCTGCGCAAGGCCGCGGGCAAGAAGATCCGCGAGGTCATGGCGAAGGAGCGGGAAAAATTCATCGCCGGTTGCGAGCGGACCGGCTACGGCTCCGAACTAGGGGCGCGGCTCTTCGACATCATCGAGCCGTTCGCCGACTACGCCTTCAACAAGTCGCACGCTTACGGCTACGCACTCGTCGGGTACCAGACCGCGTGGCTCAAGGCGAACTACCCGGCCGAGTACCTCGCCGCCCTACTCACCAGCGTCAAGGACGACAAGGACAGGACCGCGGTATACCTCGCCGAGTGCCGGGCGATGGGCATGGAGGTGCTGGTTCCCGACGTCAACTTGTCGTCGTCCGACTTCACCGCGGTCCGCGTCGGCGACGGAGCGGATTCCCGCTGGACCATCCCGTTCGGACTCTCGGCGATACGCAACGTGGGCGAGGCGCTCGTCGAGAAGATCATCGACGAGCGCGAGAAGGAAGGCAGTTTCAGCGACTTCTATGACTTCTGCGCCCGGGTCGATCCGATGGTGCTCAACAAGCGAACCGTCGAGTCCTTGATCAAAGCGGGAGCCTTCGATTCGCTTGGTCACCCGCGCCAGGGCCTCTGCACCGTGTTCGAGCAGATCGTCGACCGCACCTTGGCTCGCCGCCGCGAAGAGGACCAGGGGGTGATGAGCCTCTTCGGCGACCTCAACGGCTCCGGACAGCCGCTCTTCGACGAAGCCCGCATGCCCGTGCCGGACCGCGAGTTCGACAAGCACACCCGCCTGGCCTTCGAGAAAGAAATGCTCGGCCTCTACCTGAGCGACCACCCGCTGAAAGGGGCAGAGGCGGCGCTGGCGAGGCACGTGGATGGGACGATCGGCGACTTCAAAGAGCAGGGTCGGGACGGGGAGACCCGCTGGGTCGGCGGGGTTGTTACCGGGCTGGCCCGGAAGTACACCAAGCGGGGAGACCTGATGGCCACCTTCCTGCTGGAGGATTTGCAGTCGTCGGTGGAGGTGTGGGTTTTCCCGAGGGTGATGACCGAGGTGGGCTATCTGCTCGCGGACGACGCCGTTGTCTGCGTGAAGGGCCGGTTGGACCTGAAGGAGGACCAGCCGAAGCTGATCTGCATGGAGCTCAAGCGCCCTGAGCTGAAGGTCGACGGATCCATCGAGCCGCTCCACCTGGAGCTGCCTCTTCACGCGCTGACCGATGCGCGGGTGGAGTCGTTGAAGAGGCTCCTCTCGGAGCACCCCGGGCCCTCCCCGGTCCTCCTGCACGTCGGCGCGAAGTGCATCCGGCTCGCCTCGCAGTTCAGCGTCGACACGACAAAGGGACTGCTCGCCGAGCTTCGAGTGCTGCTCGGACCCTCATGCTTGACAGCCGGTTGAGGGTCTCCCGGCTCTGTCCCGGCCGCTGGGCCAGGTTTTGCAGGGGGGTGCGTTGGCCGAGACGGTCGGGAAGGGCGTAAAATGTCGTCTAGGCAGCCCGCCCTCGGAAGCGGGATGCACAGCCGAAAAGTGGTGAGGAGAGTTACCGCGGTATGACGCTCGCTGTCGAAACGAAGGACTGCACCGCACTGTCTGACGCCGAACTTGCCGAGATGGCCGACATCGTTACGGACGGACCCGCTGGTTTCGACATCGGCCTGCTTTCGAAGCAGCCGGAAGCCTGGGTTCTGATCAGCCAGGTGCGTGACGCCGACAAGCTGGTCGGCTTCTCTTTCTGCACCCTTGAGCGCATTGGCGGGACGCCCTGCCTGCTCTGGGGGCTCGCGTCGGTGAAGAGGACCTCGAAGCGGGATCAGGTGCTCAAGGCGATCATCGGAGCCCAGTTCCGGCGGGCGGTCCTCGCGTTCCCCGACGAGGACGTCCTGATCGGGACCCGGTTCGGCGACGCCGGCGCGTTCGCGGCGTTCAAGGGTCTCGAGGACATCTGCCCCCGTCCCGGCCACAAACCGACCGGTGAGGAGCGGGCGTGGAGCCGGCGCTTGGCGAAGCGTTTTGGTGCCGAGGGCCGCATCGACGACCGCACCTTCATCGTGACGGGGGACGGCAACCCGGTCGGCGTTTTCGACTTCGCCTCCACCAAGCCCGAGTCGATCCCCGCCGACGTTGCGGCGTTCCTGGACCCCATCGACTCCGAGCGCCGGGACGTGCTCATCGCCTTCGGTTGGGCGATGGCCGAGGATCTCGCCAACAAGTACTCACCGTAAAGCCCGAGGCCGGGTTGCGCCGAAGCACCTGCCTCAGTCCCCTTCGAGAAAACTGACGCAGCTGCATCGCCGCGCCCGCCCTAGATCCGAAACCGTCAACCCTCAAGCCTTTACGACTACGGCCGGGGGAGAACCGCCTCGACCACCTTGTGGCAGGTCCCGTCGATGGGCGGGGTGAGGGAGACGACCAGCCGGTCACCGCGCCCGGCGAGCATGCGGGTCATCCGCGCCCGGTCCATGTGGGTGGCGATCCGGCGATCGAGGCAGGGCAGCTCCCGCTCGTGGCCCTGCCAGCGGAACCGGCATCCCAGGTAGGTGCCGTCGCGCCAGAGGCTGACCTGTCCCTCGGGCTCCACCAGGGCGATCGAGGGGTGGTCGGGCCGGCGCTCCCAGAACGGAACCGCGGGGGCGGAGATCCCGAGGAGGGGCTGGGCCTTGGGGTGCAGCAGCGGCCTCAGAAGCCGCTCGGCCTTCCGGCCCCTGATGTGGCGCAGCGGGGTCGGCGGCGCCTCGAGCACGAGGGCCTCCGGCTCGGAGGGGTCCGGAACTGCGTCGGTGTTGACGTCGAGGGTGACCGCTACCACGTCGTACGGGGCGAGAGGCTCCTCCGCCGGCGCCGGCGACCATGCTCGCACGAGGGCGCCGGAGGCCAGGTCGACGCCGGCGCAGTGGTGACCGTCGGCGGCGAGGACCAGCAGCTCAAGCGTCACGCCGGGCGCGACGGCGACGCGCGGCAGATCCTTGACAACAGGATGGAAATCCGGAGCGGTGCTAGTCGACACGGGTACTCATAGTGGCGTGTTGAGGGCCCCGAAAGGTGGATCCCCGTAGCGGGAATCGCACAGCCATAGATCCCGGTAGAGGATCCCAGAAACTCTAGCTCCTCAGCCGGCGAGTTGAGCCGCGAGTTCGCCGGCTTCCCGCACGGGCGCCTTGCACGTGTAGTCCCGGCAGACGAACGCCATGCCTCCGATATCAGGCCCGTCCCGGCCCTCCCAGAGCGGGCTCGCGAACGGCTTTCCCCAGGCGATCACCGCGGCCGGAAGATAGGTGGAACGGCAGACTTTCAGCAGGTCAGGGCGGTCGCCCGTCACCACGATTTCCGTGATACCTGTTCGCGCTGTCTCTGCCGCGTCGACCATGGCGGTGAAGGCCACCGGGATCGCAGCCAGGGCCGGGTCCATCGCATCGATCACCGCCTCGGCGTGCTGTCGAAATTTTTCCTCTCCGGTGAGCGCGGACAGCCGTATCAAGCTGCTGGCGGCCACCGAGTTCGCCGACGGCAGCGCGCCGTCCTGGGTGTCGATCGGTCTGGCGATCAGCGCCTCGGCGTCGCGCCCGGTGGTCCCGAACGCCCTCGCCTCGTCGTCCCAGAACAGCTCGATGAGAGATCCGGCTGTCCTCGAAGCCGGCTCCAGCCAGCCGGGATCGCCGGTCGCTTCGTACAGGCGGACGAACGCCTCGACAACCCAGGCGTGGTCGCTCGCGTAAGCCAGGTGCTTGGCGGAGCCGGATTGCCAGCTGCGGAGCCACCGGCCGTCCGGCCGGCGAAGCTGGTCGAGCAGAAAACGACCCACCTCCTCCGCCGCCCCCACCCACCTCGACTCGCCGAGCGCGGCCCCGGCCTCGGCAAGAGCTGCGATCGCCATCGCGTTCCACTCGGTCAGGACCTTGTCGTCCAGTCCCGGACGGACTCGGGTCTCCCGCCGCTCGAACAGGCCAACCCGGCCAGTCTCGATCTCCTCCGGCCTTGCCAAAGCAGCGCCGAGCGGGCGGCGGAGGATGTTCTTGCCCTCCCAGTTCCCTCTTGGCGTAACGCCGTACCACTCGGCGACCGCGGGTCCTGCGACATCGAGGACCTCGGTCTCGTCCCACACGTAGAACCGTCCCTCTTCCCCCTCGCTGTCTGCATCCTCGGCTGAAGCGAACCCTGCTCCCGGCAGCCGGACCGGTGCGCGCAGCAAGTAATCGAGGGTCTCTGTCACGACCTGCCGGTACCGGTCGAACCCGGTCTGCTGCCACCCGTGCAGGTACACCCTTGCGAGAAGCGCGTTGTCGTACAGCATCTTCTCGAAGTGGGGGACCAGCCATTCGCGGTCCGTCGAGTAGCGCGCGAACCCACCGCCCAGATGGTCGTAGATGCCGCCTGCTGCCATCGCGTCGAGGGTGGTGACAAGCGCCGACAAAAGATCCCCGCGCCCAGCCTTCGAAGCCGCCCGCAGGAGCGTCTCGAGCATTGCCGGCTGGGGGAACTTCGGCGCCCGCCCGAAGCCTCCCCACTCAGGGTCGAACCTGGCGAGAAGCGCGTCGCCCGTGACTTCGAGAAGTGCTGGCGTACTTCCGGCGCTCCGATCTTCCCCCGGCGCCCATCTTGGGCTAGGAATCCCGGTACCCGACCTGATCGCCGACGCCAGCTGGTCCGCCGCGATCTCGACCTCGGGCCTCTTCCGCGCCCAGACCTCGCCGATCTGGGCCAGCAGGGAGGTGAACTGTGCCGGCGGGTAGTAGGTGCCGCCGTGGAACGGGCGCCCGTCGGGCGTTAGGAAAACAGTCATCGGCCACCCGCCCCCTCCGCTGATCGCCTGCACCGCTTCCATGTAGACGGCATCGACGTCGGGTCGTTCCTCGCGGTCGACCTTGACGGAGACGAAGCCGGCGTTCATCTGGGCGGCGACCGACTCGTTTTCGAACGATTCGTGGGCCATGACGTGGCACCAGTGGCACGCGCTGTAACCCACCGAGAGCAGGATCGGAACGTCCCGCTGCCTCGCCGCGGAGAAGGCGTCGTCGCCCCACGGGTACCACTCGACCGGGTTGCCGGCGTGCTGTCGCAGATACGGGCTGGTCTCTTGCGCCAGGCGGTTAGCAGTCGTCACCGCTCCAAACTACCGATCAACGATCGCGGGCCAACGATCCCGGGAAATGCCGGCGGCGTTGGGTAGTTTTCAGGCGTTTCGTGGAATCCGACGCATCCACGTTCGGTTGAAGCAAAAGCCTCAGAACGCCGCGAAAGGAAGGAGACCCGTTCGCATGGCTCCGGTGCCTGGGACAGAGAGCGGATCGGCCTGATGGTCGGGATCGTCACCGACAGCGCGTCGGCCCTCGAACCCGGCATCGTTGATGCCGAGCACATTCACCTGGTGCCGCTCCTGTTGGAGGCGGAAGGTGGTTCGGTCGAAGAGACCGCCCTGACCGAGTCGGAGATGTCCGACCTGCTCAGCTCCGGCAGAGCCCGAACGGCAAGCCCCCCGCCCGGGTCGTTCATGAAGGCGATCGAGGATGCCGATGACGGGGAGGGGGTGGTCATCCTCACCGTGGGCAGCCGCTTCTCGAGTTCCGCCGACGCCGCGCGGCTGGCAGCTTCCCAGACGGAAAAAATGGTCGAGGTCGTTGATACCCAAGCCGCCGCCGGAGCCCAGGCCTTGGTGGTGCTCTCGACCGCGGCTGCGGCGAGAACCGGACTCGGTATCGATGCTCTGGCCAAACATGCAGGAGAGGTGAGCCGGAGGGTCAGGCTCGTCTCCGAGGTCGGGGACCTGACCCAACTTGCGCGAAGCGGTCGCCTGCCCCGGCGCCTCGCGTCGCTCGGCAACAGTGTCGGGGTCCGTCCGGTCTTCGAGCTCCGCAACGGTTCGATCAGGTTGTTGAGGCCGGGCCTGTCGAAGGGCGGTGCCCTGTCACTGATGATGGAAACCTGGCGCCGGTCGGCGGTTCCCGATCACAAGCTTCACCTGGTGGCGATGCACGGTGGTGACCGCGCCCGCGCGGAAGAGATCCTTCGAGCGGTCACAGATGTGGCGACGCCGGCTACCTCGATGATCAGTCGTTTCGGGCCGGCAATGGTCGCCCACACGGGCAACGACATCGACGGTTTGGCGTGGTGGTGGGAGCCGGAATCGGGGAAGCTCTTGGACGGTGGAAACTCCTGACGCAGCGCCGTCGGTGCTTCGCAAATGGCGGCTGCTCACGGTTTGCGTCGGAGCCAACCTCCTCGAAGCTGTTCTCGTCCTGGCACTTGCGCCGAGCGCCGATCTCAGCCTCGCCCCACAAGCGAGTTCGATCGGCCCGTTCGGGGTGTTCCATGACCTTCGCTGGCTGAGCGTCTACAGCAACTCGTGGTGGTCCCCGGCGGAGATAGCCGGCGTACTCGGCTTGAGGGCCTTGCTGATGGCCGCTTGCGTTCGGTGGGCCTGGCCATCCGCAGGCGACCCGAGGTCAGGCGACACACATGTCCCGGCTCTCCCGTCCTGGCTGCGTTTGTGGGGCCGGGGGGCTGGTGCATCGGCCCTCCTGTCGGTATTTCTCTGGCCGAGCGTGGCCGTGCTGTTCGCATCCGCGGTCGTCCCGGTCTCATGGCTCTTTATCGCCGCCGTCCCGGCCGCAGTCTTCGTCTCCATGATCGTGCAGCCGGTCGCGGTAAGAACCGGGTGGTGGCGAAGGGCCCTTCCGATTCGTGCTGTCGGGTGGGCGCTCCTCAGCTTTCTCGTGGCGACGGTCGCCGGAGTCCTGATCTCGGCTATGTCCTCGGTGCCGGAAGCGGCGTTGGGGATCGCTGCGCTCGGCGGGTTGTTCAACGCATGGGCTTGGCACGGCACCGTCCGAGCCGTCGTCCTGCCCGCTCACGCCGACCGGATCCGGCCGGTGGTGCCGGTGGCTCTGGCCGGGCTGGTTGGGGGTGTGGTCGCAGGGACGCTCGTCGGGTTCACCCAGGCGCGACAGACCGAGGTGCAGTCGACCAGGTTGCAGGAAGCCCATGCAATCGCCTTCGACGCGGGTCCACCGGTGCTCATCGTCGACGGGTACGGCTCGAACTGGACCGGCGTCAAAGACCATCCGGTTCCCGGTGCCTGGAGCGAGACGCACTTCTCCTACCGCGGAGTCTCACCGGCCGGGCAGGCGTTGCCCTACACCAGCAAAGACACGGTGAAGCCGTTGAAGACCCTTGTCCGGCTTCTCGCCTCACAGGTCGCTTCGGTGGCTCAAACCGATCGGCGGCCGGTCAGCCTGGTCGCCGAAAGCGAGGGCGCGATCCTCGCCGAGGCGTACCTGCACTCGACGCCTCTGGCACCTGTTTCGACGGCGATCCTGCTCAGCCCGCTTCTGTCGTCGGTCGCCGTCTCCTACCCCGCCGGCGGGTCCGACGGCTGGGGTCAAGCCGGCGAGTGGGGAATGGCCGCGCTCGGGAATGCCTTCCAGTCGTCGGCGCCGATCGACCTTTCCCCTCAGAACCATTTCCTTCGTTCGATCGTCGCCGACGGGCCGCTCGTCCGCCGGCTGGACTCCTGCCCGGTGCCCGGAGTGAGGCAGGTCGGGCTGCTGTCCCTGGCCGATGCGGTCGGGGTGCCCCCGCACCTCCGCCCGTCCTTCCGCACGATCGTGGTGCCGTTCTTCCACGGCGGCATGCTCCAGCGGGCGTCCCTGGACCGAACCGTCGGCCGCCTGCTCGCCCACCTGCCGGTCGCGGGCGATCACCTGATGAGCACGCTTGCATCGGCGGTCAGCTGGGCGGCATCTTCTTGGCAGGTGCCCACCCTTCCCGACTCGTACTTCGCTCGCACGGTCACCGGACCCCCGCGCAACCAGTGCGCGACGGTCGACGCAGATCTGGCGGGTGTCATATGGGGCTCAGCGTCTCGGTGACACGGTGCGCCCGTTCGTCGTGGCGGGTCCTCGTGCTCTCCTACCTGCTCGGATCGGTTCCCGTCGCCAACCTCGCAAGCAAGGCGCTTCGTGGCGTGGACCTTCGAGACGTGGGCAACGGCACCGTCTCCGGTACGGGGCTCTACAAGGTGGCGGGCTTTGCCCCTCTCGCCGTTGCGGGTTGCCTGGAGCTCGCCAAAGGAGCCGCCGCCCCGGTCCTGGCCGGAAAGACCCGGCCGGTGCTGCGCGCCGCCGGCGCGGGGGCGGCCGTCACCGGTCACAACTGGTCGCCGTTCCTGCGCTTCTCCGGCGGGCGGGGTCTCTCCGTGGCAATGGGAGCCCTGCTCGCCATCGCGCCCGAGGGTTCGGCTCTCATCGGGGCCGGTCTAGGCGTCGGGCGGCTGGTGGGGGAGACCGGTTTGTCGAGCTTCGCCGCCGTCGCATGCCTGCCTCCCGCCCTGTATCGCACCCGCGGCAGATCCGGCGCGACCGCCGGTGCCCTCATCGCGGTTCCAATCGTCGCCAAACGCCTGGCCGGAAACGGCAGGCCCACCAAGACTCCCGCCCGGGTCTATCTGAACCGTCTGTTGTACGACAGTGACGTCCATGGATCCCACGCCGCAGCCGGCGAGATCAGCGGCCAGATCGAGGCCCGCGAGGCGGGGCAGTGGATGGTGGTCGATCCGCACAAATAGGACAGAACAACGCCACCGGATCCAACCTGTGCAACCACTCTGAGTCGCCCGGAGACCGTGAGTTGTTTCCGTTGGGTGAAGGTTGTCCTACAGAGCAGTGAACCGCGTACCGAGACGGAATCATGCCCACTACGCTCTCTGACGTCCGGGGCGGACCCGACTCCGCTGATGCCGGGTTCACACGCACCGACGACAGAGAGGCGGATCTTCTAGCCAATGTCGATTTTCTTGAAGGAGAAATGGCCGCGCGCGGGAAGAACCTATCTGTGACTCCTCGGAAGGTGCTCCGGCTCGTGGCGGGAGCGCTCCCGGCCCTGCTCGTCGCGACGATCATCCCGCTGTTCCTCTTCTATTCGATATCGGCGGCCGCAGGTATGAAGGCGGGCATCATTGCCTCCCTCGCGTGGGCCTACCTGATGCTCGGCAGGCAGCTCCTCACCAGCAGGCGGATGTCCGGCCTGCTCATGATCACCGCCTTCACTCTCACAGTCCGCTGCGTCACCTGGGTGGTCCATCAGTCGACCTTCACCTACTTCGCGGTTCCCATTGCCGAGACCATCGGGATGGGAGCGCTCTTCGTCGTGACGTTCCTCATGGGCCGGCCGCTCCTGGTCAGCCTGGCACGCGACTTCGTGCCCTCTCTCGGCGACCACCTCACCCACGAGAAGCATCAGCGGCTCGTCCGGCACCTCTCCTGCGTTTGGGGCATCGTCTACCTCGGATCGGCGAGCACCTCGGCTGTGCTGCTGCTCACCCAGAACATTCGCTGGTTCCTGCTGCTGCACCAGATGTCCGGGTGGATGTGGACCGGGACCGGGCTGACGTTCTCCTTCCTCTACGGCCGCCGCCACGCCAAGGAGCTGTTTGCCCTTGCGACCGGCCACATGCGCACCAACATCGCCACCGCCTAGAACCGCCGGCGCGCAGCGAACCCCGACGCTACGTCGTGTGCTCGGCCAGGAACTCGAGCAGCAGGCGGGAGACTTCGCCCGGGGCCGCGCTCGGCAGCCAGTGCGACTCGCCGGCGAGCACCTCGAAGCGGTAGCTGCCGCTCACGTATTTGGCGGTGAGCTCCGCGGCCTTCCTGGTCAGGAAACGGTCGCCGTCGCTCCAGACGTACATCGCCGGCACCCGCACCACCGGGGTCGGGTCTCGGGAGCCGAAAGGCAGGGCGCGGTACCAGTTCACCGGCCCGGTCATCGCGCCGGGCTCCACGAATCGGGTCGAGTAACGTGCCGCGCTCTGCGCGTCCAGGCCAGAGCGCAGGAGCGACGCCTCCATGCGCTTGCCCCCACCGAACCGGAATCCGGCTTCCGGTAGCGCGGGGATCTGGAAGAAGGCCATGTACCACGAGTGGAGCAGCTGCGAGCTGCGCAGGATCGAGGCCTGGAAAGCGCGGGGGTGTGGGGTCGAGAGAACCGTGACTGTCCGGACTCGGTCGGGGTGGCGCCCGGCGAGGTCCCAGGCCGGCGCCCCTCCCCAGTCGTGGCCGAGGACGTCGAAGGCCTGCACACCCGCCGCGTCGGCGAGGGCAAGGATGTCCGCATCCAGCTCAGGGAGCGCGTAGGCCCGTCGGCCGGTTGGTCTCGCGCGCGGCGAGTAGCCGCGCTGGTCCGGCGCCAGCATTCGGTAGCCGGCTCCGGCGAGGTTGTTGCCGATCGCGTCCCAGCAGTGCCGGTCCTCGGGAAAACCGTGCAGCGCGATGACCACCCGGCCCTCCCCGGGCCCGACGTCTGTTACGTCGAAGGTGAGCCCGTCGCGGGTGTATTGCTCGAGGCGCGGGGACATTTTTCCGGATGGATCAGTCGTAAACCAGGAGGCCGCGGATGTTCTTTCCGTCCCGCATGTCCTGGTACCCCTGGTTGATGTCCCCGAGCTTGTACCTGTTGGTGACCATTCCCTCCAAGTCGAGCTGGCCCAGCCTGTAGAGGTGGAGGAGGTGGGGGATGTCGTAGCGGATGTTCGCCGACCCGAAGATGGTGCCGACGATCTGCTTTTCCATCAGGGTCAGGTCGCAGAGGTTGAGGGTGACCTCCATCTCGGCCATCGGGTGGATGTTGGTGACGACGACCCGGCCGTGCTTGGCGGTCATGGACATGATCGTGCCGATCATGCTTCCCCGGCCGACGCCCATGGCGCAGATGACCTTGTCGGCCAGGCGGCCCCACGTCTCCTCTGCGATCGCCGGCACGGCCTCTTCGACCGAGTTGTAGAAGTGGGTGGCCCCGAACCGCCGCGCGGGCGCCTCCTTGCCAGGGACGACGTCGATCGCGAAGATCCGTTCGGCGCCGGCGAGACGTGCCCCCTGGATCGCTGCGGCGCCGATCCCGCCTACGCCGATGACGGCTACGTTGTCGCCCGGCTGCACGTCGGCCGCGTAAACGGCCGACCCCCATCCGGTTGTCACGCCGCAACCGGTGAGCGCCGCCAGGTCGAGCGGGAGATCCGGCAGGATCTTCACGCACGACATCTGGTTGACGACGGTGTACTTGCTGAAGGTGCCTAGGCACACCATGACGCTGATGTCCTGGCCCCGGGCGTGCACGCGGGAGGTCCCGTCGAGCTGCATGCCGGACAGGAGTTTGGAGCCGTTATCGCAGAGGTTGGAGCGTCCACGGGCGCAGGAAGGGCACTTGCCGCAAGCGGGTATGAACCCGAACACCACGTGGTCGCCGACCGCGAGGTCCGATATGCCGGGGCCGACCTCTTCGATGACGCCGGCACCTTCGTGGCCGCCGACGATCGGGTAGAGCCCTCCGAGGTCCCCGGTAACCAGATGCTCGTCGGAGTGGCACATCCCCGAGGCGGCAAGCCTGACGAGGACCTCGCCTTCCTTCGGAGGGTCGAGTTCGATCGGCTCGACGTTCCAGTCGGTGTGCTGTCCCCAGCAGATGGCGGCTTCGGTCTGCACTGCGTCCTCCCCGTGGTTGGCTAGCGGCGCTCAGCGTCTTGTCAGTGAACCCTATCCCGTTACCGGGCGAGGCGGCCTATGGCCTGGTCGATCCTCGCGAGGACATCCGGAGTGAGGAGGGGGAGCACGTCGAGGGCGGCGATGTTTTCGCGGACTTGCTCCACGCCGCTGGCCCCGGTGATGACCGTCGAGACGTGCGGGTTGCTGGCGCACCACGCCAGGGCCAGTTGGCCCACGGTGCAACCGAGTTCGTTCGCGATGGTTTCGAGCTTGCCGACCGCCTCGTTCGCGGCGCCGCTGGTGACCGCATCGCGGAGCCACTCGTAGCCGTGGAGGCTCGCCCTGCTGCCCTCCGGGATTCCGTTGCGGTACTTCCCGGTCAGCAAGCCCGACGCGAGGGGGCTCCATGTGGTGAGGCCGAGTCCGATGTCCTGGTAGAGCCGGGCGTAGTCGCGCTCGACCCGGCGGCGGTTGAAGAGGTTGTACTGGGGCTGCTCCATCACCGGCTTGTGCAAATGGTGGCGTTCGGCGATCTCCCACGCCGCGCGGATCTCGTCGGCGGGCCATTCGGATGTACCCCAATAAAGAGCGCGACCGCTCGACACGATGTCGCTCATCGCCCACACTGTCTCTTCGATCGGCGTCTGTGGGTCGTTGCGGTGGCAGAACAGAAGGTCGACGAAGTCCAAGCCGAAGCGCTCCAGGCTTCCCTCGATCGCCTGCATGAGGTACTTGCGGTTGAGCGTGTTCCGCATGTTGGGGTTGTCGTGCAGACCCCAGAACACCTTGGTAGAGACCACGAAGCTGTGACGAGGCCATCCCAGCTCGACGATCGCTTCGCCCATGATCCGCTCGGATTCTCCGTGCGCGTAGGCCTCTGCGTTGTCGAAGAAGTTCACGCCCGCGTCGTAAGCCGCGGCCAGCGCGTCCGAGGCTCCCCGGCCGGCGAGCTGCGGACCGAAGGTGACCCAGGAGCCGAACGAGAAGACGCTGACCTTGAGACCGGAGCGGCCTAGCCGCCGGTATTGCATGGTGGAATCCGCTGCCATGCCGGCACGCTACGGCCTATGTCCCGTCAAGCTGTCGAGAAGGTCTCGGCGGACCTTTCCGATCGACGTCTTCGGCAACGAATCGACCAGCACCAATTGCTTCGGGGCTGCGAACGGCGCAACGGACTCCGCAACTATGGCGCGTAGCTCGTCAAGCACCGGCGGGTGCGCAGGATCTGAAGGAACCACCCACGCGACCACCCTTTGGCCCCATTCCGGATCCGGTAGGCCGGCGACGGCCACCTCCGAGACGCCAACATGAGAGCGGAGCGCGGCCTCGACCGGAGCCGGCCAGACGTTCTCGCCCCCGGAGATGATCAGTTCCGACAGGCGCCCTTCGACGTTCAGGCGACCGTCCGGCCCGATCCAGCCTGAGTCGCCGGTCGAGAACCATCCGTTCGAGTCGACGGGGACTGACCCGTCGCGATAACAACGCAGCAGCATCGGGCAGCGCAGCCGGATCTCGGGCGCACCGTCCTGTGGCGCCCCACTCTCCGGCGCCCCCCTCTCCAGCGAGACTTCCACGCCGTCGAGAGGAACCCCGTCGTAGACCACCCCGCTGCCGGTTTCAGTCATCCCGTAAGTGGTCACCACGTTCGCCGGCACTACTGACGGCGGCGCCGAGCCGCCGAGCACGACCGTGTGAAACCGGTCCGCAGCCACTCGCCGAAGCGCGGTCGCGACAAGGGACACGAACACGTCGCGGCCGGCGTGGCGCACCACTTCGTCCGGCTCGAAACCGGGCAGGACCGTGCACGGAGTTCCGGTCAAAAGGCTCCGCGTGAGAACGGACAGACCGCCCACGTGATTGAGCGGCAGGCACGCGAGCCATCGATGCCTTTCGGGATCGACGCCGAGGCGCGCGCTGGTCGCGTGGGCGGATGCCTCCACTGCGGCCATCGTGAGCACCACGCCCTTCGGTTCACCGGTCGTTCCGCTGGACGCGACAACCAACCCGTCACCCGCTTCGACAGGCACACCGGCGGTCAAGCGCTGCTCACCGCCGCGGTCGACGATCAATCCCGGCTTGAGCGTCTCGATGACGCGCCGCTTGGCGTCACGCGACAGACGTTGATCCAGCGGCAGGACCGCGTCACCCCGATCCCAGACTTTGAGGAGGACGTCTACGAACTCGGGACCGCCGGGTAGGTCGATCGCTACGAGATCGGGCACGGCCAACAGCGTCGCAGAATTGCCTGCCGAGCAAGGGACGCGAGCGCGGCGTGGTTCCCAGCTGTCTGTTTTTCGACGGCCTTGATTAGTGTGGCCCGCAGATGACAACACCCGCCGGCGGGGCGACCCGTCCGAGGCATCCATGGCTCGCCGGCGCCCGGCCCCGAACTCTGCCGGCGTCGGCGGTTCCCGTCGCCGTTGGCACCGCGGTGACGGCGGCGCAGGGTGACGTGATCTGGTGGAGGGCGGCGGCAGCTCTTGTGGTGGCGGTTGCCATCCAGGTCGGGACCAACTACGCCAACGACTACAGCGACGGAATCCGGGGCACCGATGATGCGAGGGTCGGACCGGTTCGCTTGGTCGCCTCCGGTCTTGCCGAACCCGCAGAAGTCAGGCGAGCGGCGGTCCTCGCCTTCGCCGTTGCAGGCGGCTCGGGCCTGGCTCTCGCTGCCGCCGCAGGCTGGTGGCTCCTGGCCGTGGGAGCAGCATCCATTCTCGCCGGCTGGCTCTACACCGGTGGTCCCCGGCCGTATGGATACGTGGGCTTGGGGGAGGTCTTCGTTTTCGTCTTCTTCGGGCTGGTGGCGACCGCGGGAACCGCTTACGTCCAGCTCGAGCAGCTGACCGGTTTGGCGGTGGCCGCGTCGGTTCCGGTCGGGTTGCTTGCGGTCGCGCTGCTCGTAGTCAACAACCTCCGGGACATCCCGACCGACGCCGCCTCCGGAAAACAAACTCTCGCCGTCCGCCTCGGGCCCACCCGCACCCGCTGGCTCTACTGCGCTTCGGTCGTCGTTCCCTTTGCGTTCGCGTGCGAAGTCGCCGTAACCAGACCGTGGGCACTTCTCACCCTGTTCGCCGCGCCGCTCGCGGTATCGCCGGTCCTCCGCGTGCTCGGCGGGGAAAGCGGGCGAGGGCTCGTCGCAGTGCTGGTCGACACCGCGCGGCTGCAGCTCGTGTTCGGGGGGCTGCTGGCGGTGGGCATCGCCACTTGACCGGGTCACGTCCGCCGTGGGGTTGGGGGTCCCCACGTTGCGGAGGAGGCCGGGGTTGGGGCCCCGGCCGGGTGATGTCTCAGCCGCCGGCGAGGAACGGCAGAGCCGCGCCGAGGAATGCGTCCGGCCGCTCGAGGTGGCACGCGTGGCCGGCCCCGTCGATTACACAAAGCCGGGCATTCGAGCCGATCGAGTCGACCAGACGCGTTGCGATGGCGACGTACTTCGAATCGTATTCTCCCGCTACGACGAGAACAGGCATGGACAAAGACGGAAGTAGATGCCAGACAGGCTCCTGTCGCCCGGCGCCGGCGAGTCGCAAGCTGGATGCGAGCCCCTCTGCCGTCGACCCCAACCGCGACTCGAGCGCTGCGGCTTCGGTCGGGAGGCTCGCGAAGAGCGGCTGCGACAGCCATTCCTTGATGAACCGCTCGACTCCGATTTCCTCGATGTGGCCGGCCATGCGATCGTCAGCAGAACGCCGGTCCGCACGTTCGATCGGGTTCTCGATGCCCGCGTTCGTAGAGACGACGATGAGCCGAGTCACGACTTCGGGATGGCGCAGCGCGACGTGAAACGCGAAACGACCGCCCATCGAATATCCGATCCATGCCGCCGGCGAGGGGTTGGCGGCGGCCATCAAGTCAGCCCCATCGGAAAGCCCGGCTCGCACGTTGGCCGAGCCGCCGTGACCGGGCGCGTCGATGGTGACAACCCGATGACTATCCGCCAGCTTTCGGGTGATCGGCGCCCAGGCTGCTCCCGACTGGGTGAACCCGTGAAGGAGCACCACCGGGGATCCTTCGCCTGTGGCCTCGGTACGAAGCACGCGATGATCCTCGCATGAATCAGCCGGCCGCCACTTCTCAGGGAGACGTCCAGGCTGCGTTTTGCGCGGTACTCGTCGACGAGTGGGTCCGGGGGGGCTTGACCGACGCGGTCGTAGCCCCGGGATCGCGTTCCACCCCGCTGGTGTTGGCCTTGGACGCCGACCCGGCGGTGCGTGTCCACGTCGTGCTCGACGAGCGTTCGGCGGGTTTCACTGCGCTGGGGCTGGCGTTGTCGACTCGCAGACCTGTCGCAATCGCGACCACGTCGGGCACTGCGTCGGTTGAACTGCACCCTGCTGTCGTCGAGGCCTACCACTCGTACGTTCCTCTCATCGCGGCGACATCGGATCGCCCACCGGAACTGCATGACGTGGGCGCGCCGCAGACCGTTGAACAGGAATCGTTGTTCTCCCGGGCGGTCAGATGGGCTGTATCCCCCGGAGTTCCGGATCTTGGATCGGTCGCGACGTGGCGTTCGCTCGGGTCGCGAATCGTCGTCGAGGCGACAGGTTCCGGCGGACCGGCCGGACCGGTGCACGTCAACCTCGCGTTTCGAGAGCCGCTTCTGGGTGATGCCGGCTCGATCGGGGTGCCGCCGGGAAGAACGTCCCGCGAGCCTTGGCACAAAGTCACTCGTTCGCTGACCGGTTCGGCTCCCCGCGAGGTGGTCGATCTGCTCGAGCGGTATTCGGGGCGACGGGGTTTGGTGGTGGCAGGCTGGGGCGCCGGCGCCGGCGGGTCCGGGCTGGTTCGGGCGGCGGGCGCGGTCGGCTGGCCGGTGTTCGCCGACCCACGATCGGGTTGCCGTGCCGGCCCTGAACCCGTTGTGGCAGCCGCCGATGCGCTGCTGCGAGTTCCCGCCATCGGTCACGGTTGGACGCCCGAAATCGTGGTTCGCGCGGGCTCTCCTTGGGCATCGAAGGTTCTTTCGCAGTGGCTTGGTTCTTTGCCGCCGGACATTCCTCAGGTGCTGGTCGATCCGTGGGGTCGGTGGTCGGATCCCGAACGCAGGTCATCGCACGTGGTCGCAGGCGGCGCCGGCGAACTGCTCGCGGAAGTCGCGGCAGGGCAAGATGGGCCGAAATCGAGCTCGTGGTTCTCCGGATGGGCCGATGCCGAGCGTGCGGCCCAACAGGCCTTCGATCGGCTTCTCGGACCGGGTGGAGACTTTGAGATGAGCGAGCCGGGTGTCGCACGGGCCCTGCTTGCAGGCGCGCCCGCCGGCACACGGGTGATGGTGTCGTCCT
The DNA here is from genome assembly GCA_036378675.1 of Acidimicrobiales bacterium. NCBI lineage: Bacteria > Bacillati > Actinomycetota > Acidimicrobiia > Acidimicrobiales > Acidimicrobiales bacterium. The sequence continues at coordinate 39,527 of DASUWA010000017.1, read as the reverse complement.
CGATGCCCGTGCGAGACGTCGAGTGGTTCGGCCCTCCGTCGTTCGATTGCGAGGTTCTTTCTAACCGTGGCGCGAACGGGATCGACGGTGTCCTGTCGACCGCGATTGGAGTTGCGTTGAGTGGTGTGCCCGCGATCGCGCTCTTGGGCGACCTGGCTTTCCTCCACGACGCGGGCGCGCTTCTCGGGCTCAACAATCGCGACATCTCGTTGACGGTCCTCGTGGTCGACAACAACGGAGGTGGGATCTTCTCGTTCCTTCCGCAGGCTTCGGCGCTGCCCGCGGAGACTTACGAGAGGTACTGGGGGACACCGCAGGACGCAGACCTCTTGTCGATCGCCGCCGGCTACGGGGTCGCTGCGCAAGGGATCGATTCGCGATCGGGCTTGGACGATCTGATCGCGGGAGCCGGAAAGCCCGGTGTCCGGGTTGCCATCGTGCGTTCGGATCGGGCTGACAACGTCGTCGCCCACGAACGGTTGAACGCCGCCGTTGGCAAGGCAGCCGCCGGCCTGGTCTGACGCGCCGGCCCGGTTGGCTTAGGGTCGGACCAGGGCGGCCAGCAGCGCTTGCAGCTTGAGCTGAGTTTCGACGAGCTCGTCGGCGGGATCGGAGCCTTCCACGACGCCGTTGCCGGCGTAGATCCGCGCCCGGGCCCCGTTGACTTCGGCGCAGCGGATACCCACGGCGAAAGCCCCGTCGCCTCGTGCGTCCACCCAGCCGACCGGACCGGCGTAGAAGCCCCGGTCGAAACCCTCGACCTGCCTGAGGTAATCCAACGCCGCACCGGTTGGATCGCCTCCGACGGCCGGCGTCGGGTGCACCCTTGCTGCCAGCTCCAGAGCTGACGGGGGACCGCCGGCCGCGCCGCCGGCGACAAGTTGCCCGGTGATGTGGGTCGCGAGGTGCGACACGTTCCGCAGACCCATAACCGACGGTTGGGAGGGGACCTCGATCTCGGAGCACACCTCCTCGAGGATCTCCTGGAGCGCGTCCACGACGACCTGGTGCTCATGGCGTGCCTTTTCCGAGGCCATTAGACCGGCAACCAACGCCTCGTCCGACTTGCTGTCTCCGCTTCGGGCGACCGTCCCCGCGAGCGGATGGCTCTCGACGGTAAGACCGTGCCGGCGGATCAGCAGCTCGGGGCTTGCTCCGATGAATCCGTTCACCGAGAACACCATGCAGGACGGGTAAAGAGCCTCCAGCCTCGACAGCACGTCGGTGACCACGAACGGTCGGTTCGAGGTGATCTCAACTCGACGGGCGAGGACGACCTTGCGGAGCTCGCCCCGCTTGATCGCGTCCAGCGCTCCGGTAACGACGGCCTGCCAGTCCGCGTGGGGCATCGAGGAGGTCAGGGTGAACTGATCGGGCGGTGATCCTTCCGCCGTCTTCGGAGCGGTATCGCCCGACCCGGGCTCGATGGTCGTGGCCCACGCTTCGGAACCGGAGCGTCCAACGACCCGGCGCGGAACGATGAGATGCGCCGGGGCAGAGCGATCGAATGGGAGGGCTCCGATCGCGACGGCGCCACAGCCCGGCAGCCCCACCGCGTCCTCGACGTCGATGGTGTTGAGCAGGCGAATGGCCTCTCGCACGGCCTCGAGGTCGGCCAGGCCCTGCGGAAGATCGATGCGCATCGCCACCCCGTTGCCGGCGATTCCTCCGGCGCCGTCGCGCCACAGAAACCCGGTCTCGCCGGCCTCGTCTATGAGGTTGGGGAGGCGACCATCGATCCTGACCGTTCTGGCCTTGAGGGATGTGCCTTCGACGGATGTGGTTGTTGTTGTCACGGGACTCCTCCGGTGGGGGACCGGGTTGCGGTGATGAGCTGGGTTATGCCCCCGCTGAGCAGCCTCCGCCGAGCGTCGGCGAAGCCCGCTTGTAGAAGAAGTGAGAGCGTTGTCTCCGCCGGCGGTAGGTAGGCAACCGACCTCGGCAGGTACCGGTAAGCGTCGCGATCCGACAGCAGCGATCCGACGCGCGGAACGACGTGGCCGAAGTAAACGGCGTGTCCCGCACGCAAGACCGGGTTGGCGGGCGTCTCGACGTCGAGCAGCGAGATCCGCCCGCCCGGCCGGACGACCCGAGCGAGCTCATTGAATAGGGCGTCGAGGGCGACGAAGTTGCGCAGCGCGAACCCGCTGACCGCTCCGTCGAATGATGCTGAAGGGAACGGCATCTCGAGCGCGTCGGTCTGGACAAGCGGCGCAGCGGTTCGAGCATGGGAGATCATCCCGATCGACAGGTCTATGCCGACGGCCTGGTGGGCGCGCGACGAGAGCTCTATGCACAAGTCACCCGTGCCGCACGCGACGTCGAGCACCCGAGACCCGGCCGGCAAGGACAACGACTCGACCGCAGCCTTTCGCCACCTCCGGTCCAGACCGAACGTGATGATCCGGTTCACCAGGTCGTAGCGTGGCGCGATCGTGTCGAACATGTCGCGCACGGCGCGCGCTTTGGCCTCCCCCTCCGGAAGTTCGGCGCCATGCAGAGCGCCCACTGATCACGCCCTACTAATCATGCGTAGTAGCGGAAGAGGATCTCCGCCACGCAGACCGGCTTGCTGCCCCCCTCGATCTCGAACGTCGCTTCAAGGGTCACCTGAACCCCGCCGCTCACCTGCTCGACCGACGCGAGTTTCGCCCCCGCTCGCAACTTTGAGCCGACCGGGACGGGAGACGGGAACCGGAGCTTGTTGAGCCCGTAGTTGATTCCCATAGCTATGCCGTCGACATGCATGATCTCGGTCAGGAGGGTCGGCGCGAGGGACAACGTCAGGTACCCGTGGGCGATCGGCCCTCCGAACGGCCCGGCCTTGGCGCGCTCGACGTCGACGTGGATCCATTGGTGGTCTCCCGTCGCGTCGGCGAACAGGTTGACCTGCTCCTGGGTGATCTCGTGCCACTCGCTGTAGCCGAGGTGCTCACCGACCAGCTTCTCGAGCCCGGCGATCCCGTCGATCTTGGTTGTCATGAGCCCGAGGCTATCTCTGGGGTCGCGCTAGCGGCACACCGGCGTACGAGCCGCACACGGTTGCGTCAGTGGAACCAGATTTTCCGGTAGCTGCGGCTCTGGGGGTGCAAGAGCAGCGCGAGAAGCGCCCCGTAGAAGAGGAGGTTCAGGACAGCCGCGAAGGACAAATACAGGACGATGAACGCCAGCTGCAGGGCGACCAGTCCGACGCCCAACCAATAGCCCCATTTCTTCTCGTTGGCTATGCCCCACCCAGACGCGATCTGCCCGGCCACCAGCGCTGCTCCGATGGGGAACAGCACTGCGCCGTCGATGATGGCCAGGCCCGCGTTTATGTACATCAGGAGCGTCGCCATCATCAGCGTCTGCGGTTGGGTTCTGTCGAGCCAGCGGTTGGCAGGCATGGAGCCAGTCTTACAGCCGTCGGCGGCATCGCGGGTGCGGGTTCACGGCCGGGCGTGGGGTTGGGGTCCCCGCGTTCCGGAGGAGGACGGGGTTGGGGCCCCGTCCGGGCGAAACTGGCATAGCCTTCGGGCCGTGCACCGGATAGAGGTCAAGCGCCAGATGGGCGCCGGCGACGCGGCAGCGGTCAAGGGTTTGCTCGACGCAGCGGCCGCCGCGGATGCCCATGCGGCTCTCGACGAGCACGCGTGGCTCGACCTGGTGCATGGCGGCCGGGAAGGTTTCGCCGGCCTCGTCGCTCTGGAGGAAGGGCACGACCACCCGGTCGGATACGCGCAGGTGTCGGGCGGGCCCGAAAGCTGGGCTCTCGAATACGTGGTGGACCCCCACCACCGAGTCCCTGGAAGCACGATCGCGCGTGATCTCCTGCAGTGCGCCGCGGGCATCATCGCCTCGGAAGGCGGGGGTCACGTGCACCTGTGGGTCAACCAGCCAACGCCGCAGCAGGCAGCGCTCGCGGCGACGATCGGGCTCAAACCTGGGCGGGTGCTCTACCAGATGCGCCGCCCGCTTCCCATCGAGGACGAGCTGAGGCCGGACGGGCCCCCGCTCGCTACCCGGCCGTTTCGCGTCGGATTCGACGAACAAGCATGGCTCGAAGTGAACAACCGAGCCTTCCACTGGCACCCGGAGCAAGGCGGTTGGGAGCTTGAGACGCTAAAGCAGCGAGAGGCCGAGCCGTGGTTCGATCCCGGCGGCTTCCTGCTTCACGAGGACGGCTCCGGCCGTGTGGACGGGTTCTGCTGGACCAAGATTCACGCCGAGACCGACCCGCCGCTCGGCGAGATATATGTGATCGCTGTCGACCCCGAAGCGGCGGAGCCGACTCCGGGCCTGGGCCGTCGCCTGGTGATAGCGGGGCTCGATTACCTGTACGGCCGGGGGCTGCAAAACGGGATGCTTTACGTGGACGCCAACAACGCCAAGGCAGTGAAGCTCTACGTGGATCTGGAGTTCGTGGTCAACCACCTCGACCAGGCCTTCGTCGGTGACATCGCTCCCGCCTGATGAAGCCCGGTAGTAGATGAAGCTCGCGACCGGGCGGTACGACCTCACGCGGGACGACCTCGCCGAGGTCCTCTCGGATCAACCCGGTTATCGGGTCGAGCAGGTCTGGCGCGGCCTGCACGCCGAGTCCCGATGTCCGGCGGAGATGACCAACCTTCCGGGCTCGCTCCGCATCCGTCTCGAAGAGGAGCTTCCGTCGGGTCTGCGACTTGTCGCCGAGTCGAGATCGGACAAGGGGCAGACCGTCAAGTGGCTGTGGGAACTCCACGACGGTGCCCAGATCGAAACGGTACTTATGCACTATCCGGACCGCGCAACGGTGTGCATTTCCAGCCAGGCTGGCTGCGCGATGCGCTGTTCGTTCTGCGCTACCGGGCAGGCCGGATTCAGCCGGCATCTAAGCGCCGGCGAGATCGTCGAGCAGGTCGTCGCTGCGCGGCGTGAAGCTGCGAAGTCGCGCGTGTCGAACGTCGTCTTCATGGGCATGGGCGAGCCGATGGCCAATTACGACAACGTCTGGTCCGCCATCCGCCGGATCCACGACGACCTCGGTCTATCCGCCCGTCACCTGACTTTGTCGACCGTCGGGGTTGTGCCCGGTATACGCCGGATGGCGGGCGAGGACCTGCCTGTCAACCTCGCGGTCTCCCTGCATGCCGCCAACGACGCGTTGCGCAACAAGCTCGTTCCCCTGAACCGTCGCTATCCGCTAAGCGCCCTCATGGAGGTGTGCCGCCAGTACGTGACAGCGAAGGGCCGCCGGCTGAGCTTCGAATGGGCGCTGATCGCCGGGGTCAACGACCGGCCATCCGACGCAGCCGAGCTCGCAGAGTTGGCGACGCCCCTCGGCGCCCACGTCAACCTGATCCCCCTCAACCCCACACCCGGCTATCCGGTGAGGGGAAGCGACCCACGAGCGGTCAAGCGCTTCCGTTCGTCGCTAGAAAACGCAGGGGTCAACGCAACGGTTCGGCGAAACCGCGGCACCGACATCGACGCCGCCTGCGGGCAATTGGCCGCCCGGGTAGCTCGCGGAGGAACGTCCCGAACACCACGTACCCTGTGACCCGATGGGACTCCCCCGTACCCCCAAAGGAAGAGCGCGCGAGACCGCAAAGCGGCTTGCCGTCGAATATCCCGGGACGGCCAAGGACCTGTGCGCTCTTGACTTCGAGACGCCGTTCCAACTTGTGGTGGCAACAGTGCTGTCGGCGCAAACGACCGACGAGAACGTGAACAAGGCCACCCCCGCCCTGTTCGCTCGCTATCCCGAGCCGGCTGACCTCGCCGCCGCCGACCCCGAGGATGTCGAGAAGCTCATCCACTCGACGGGGTTCTTCCGGTCCAAGGCACGAAGCATCATCGGGCTGAGCAAGGCGTTGGAGGAACGCTTCGGGGGTCGGGTACCGGATGACATGGACGACCTCGACACCCTCCCCGGTGTCGGGCGCAAGACCGCCAACGTGATACTGAGCGTCGCCTTCGGCAAGCCGGGCCTCGCGGTCGATACCCACGTCACCCGGCTCACCCGGCTCATAGGCCTGACCGAGTCCACCGACCCTGTGAAGATCGAGTCGGACGTCACCGCGATGCTGCCTCCGGAGGAGTGGGGCGCTTTCGGGCTGCGCCTGATCCTCCACGGGAGGCGGGTCTGCATCGCCCGCCGGCCCAGGTGCCCCGACTGCGTTCTGAACGACTTCTGCCCGTCGTCGACGGTTCTCGCTAGCGCTCGGCGTCGATGACCCGCCGCAGCCGCCGATCGGCCGCGCGCAGGGCCCGCTCGACCTCGTAGAGGTCCGGGCCGAGCGAGTCCCGCTCTTGGCCGGCGAGCCCGTCGGCGATGTCGGTAACCCTCTTGACCAGCTCCTCGAGCCTGGTCGACACGGAACTCAGTTCGGCGCGCGCAGTCATATCGGTACCATCATGGTTCCGTGTACGCCCGTCCGCGAACGTCACTTTCGAGGGTCGATGCTTAGACCCTTGGACCTGCGCGGGGCGACGGGCGACCTCAGGAAGCTCCTTCCGGCGCCCGACCTGACCGAGGACGGGCCCACCGCCTCGGTTCGGGAGATCCTCGCGATGGTCCGTGCCGGAGGCGACTCGGCGCTTCGTGACCTGACCGAGCGGTTCGACAAGGCCGTAATCGACGAGCTGCGCGTTCCGCCGTCCGAAGTCCGCGCCGCGCTGGACGAGATCCCCGGGGATTTGCGCGTGGCGCTACGTGTGGCGCATGAGAACATCGTGGACTACCACCGCGAGCAGCTGCGGCCGGATATCAGGCATGAAAAAGACGGGATCGTCGTGCGTGAGATCCGGCGCCCGGTCGAGCGGGCGGGGTTGTACGTGCCGGGCGGCAGGGCGCCGCTGGCATCAACGGTGCTCATGACCGCCGGACCGGCGCGCGTCGCCGGGGTCGGCGCGATCGCGATGTGCTCGCCCACCGGCCCCGACGGGAAGCTCGCGCCCGCGATCCTCGCGGCGGCGGCCATCGCTGAGGTGGACGAGGTCTACCGGGTCGGCGGTGCTCAAGCGATCGGGGCGATGGCTTACGGGACCGATTCGATCCCGGCGGTGGACGTGATCGTCGGGCCCGGCAACCGCTACGTGGCGATCGCCGAGAGGCTCGTCGCGGGCGAAGGCGCGGTTGGAGTTCCCTCGGCGTTCACCGGCCCCTCCGAGGTCGCCGTCGTGGCCGACGACTCCACCCCGCCCGAGTACGCGGCCGTCGACCTCGTGGTGCAGGCGGAGCACGGACCGGACGGCCTTGCCTACCTGATCACCTGGTCGCCCGAGGCTGCCGACCGGATAACACGCGAAGTGGACCGCATCGTTGCGGCATCTCCTCGACGTCAGGAGATCGAGTCGACCCTCGTCGGCGGCGGATATTCGGTCCTGGTCGACGGGCCGGAGCAGGCGATGGCCGTCGCCAACGCCGTAGCCGCGGAGCATCTCGAGTTGCTCAACGACGATCCTGAATCGCTCGTCCCCCTTGTCCGCAGCGCCGGCGCGGTGTTTCTCGGTCCTTGGGCGCCGGCGAGCGTCGGTGACTACGCGGCAGGCCCCAACCACGTCTTGCCGACGGCGCGTTCCGCGAGGTTCGGAAGCGCGCTGCGAGTCGACGACTTCTGCAAGTTCATCCATCTGGTCGACGTTGATCGGCCGGCCCTGGACCGCCTTGCTCCTCACGTCGCGGCCATGGCGAGAAGCGAGGGTCTCGCAGCTCATGCCGACTCGGTTCTGATCCGCGCCGGCGGCTCCCGCTGATGCCGCTGCCCGAGCCTCGCGAGGATCTCGGACTTCGCGAGGGATACCACTCTCCACAGGCCGTCGTGTCGGTTCGTCTCAACACCAACGAGTCGCCTTTGCCGCCACCCGCCGGCTGGTTGGGCGCGCTAGTCACCGAGCTGCGCGAGATTCCTTTCAACCGGTACCCGGATCGTTCGGCGATTCACCTCCGTAGCGCGCTGGCGGATTTCCACGGAGTGTCGCCGGATCAGGTGTTCTGCGCGAACGGGTCGAACGAAGTCCTCCAGTCGCTGTGCCTCGCATACGGCGGGCCGGGACGCGCCGCCGCTGTGTTCGAGCCGACTTACGCGCTGCACTCGCACATCGCTCATCTCACGTCGACCAAGGTCGTAGAGGGGCAGCGCCGTCCGGACTTCTCGCTCGACGTGGATGCGGTGAGGGATGTGGTTGGCGAGACGTCTCCGTCGCTGACGTTTCTGTGCTCGCCGAACAACCCGACTGGAATGGCAGAGGACCGCTCCAGCGTCGAGGTGGTGCTTTCATGCGCGCCCGGGTTGGTCGTGGTGGACGAGGCTTACGGTCAGTTTTCGGACTGGTCGGCGGTCTCTTTGGTTGAGGACTCGCGACCGCTAGTGGTCACCCGGACCTTCTCGAAGACGTGGTCCATGGCGGCCGCGCGGCTCGGGTATCTCATCGGGCCGGCAGAGGTCGTCACCGCCCTCGAGCGGGTGGCGCTCCCTTACCATCTCGACTCGTTCAAGCAGGCTGCGGGCAGGCTGGCTTTGGAGTTCGTGAGCGAGATGGAAGAGCGCGTTGGCCTCATCGTCAGAGAGCGCCAGAGAGTCGAGGGCGAGCTCGGAAAGCTTCCAGTGACGGTGTGGCCATCACAGGCGAACTTCGTCCTCTTCCGCCCCGAGCGGCGAAAAGGAAGCGAAGTTTGGCAGGGGCTTTTGGACCGATCCGTTCTGGTGCGCGACACGTCGTCGTGGCCGGGTCTGTCCGGATGCCTGCGGGTCACCATCGGAACGCCGGCGGAGAACGACGCTTTCCTGTCCGCTCTAAAGGAGGTTCTCCGTGACCGCTAGGAATCCGGTTGTGCGCGAACGCGCGACCAAGGAGACCTCGATCGTCCTTCGCCTCGCAATAGACGGCGAAGGGGACGTGTCAGTCGCGACCGGCCTTCCCTTTTTCGATCACATGATCGCCCAGCTCGGAAAGCATGCGGGGTTCGACCTTTCGCTGAAAGCGACCGGGGATCTCGACGTGGACGCGCACCACACCGTCGAGGACGCGGGCATCCTTCTCGGCGAGGCGTTCCGAGAGGCGCTCGGCGACAAGGCCGGCATTCGGCGGTTCGCGTCGATCGATGTGCCCCTGGACGAGGCGTTGATCTCGGTAGCAGTCGACTTGTCCGGACGTCCGTTCCTCGTGTACGAGGTCGACCCGGGAGCCGGCGGGGAGGCGTACCCGATCGGGAGTCCTCCGTTCGATCCACAGTTGGCTGAGGAGTTCTGGCGCGCGTTCGTTACCGCCGCCGGCATGACGTTGCACTTGAGAATGGTCTCGGGCCGCAACACCCATCACATTCTCGAGGCGTCGTTCAAGGGCGTGGCCCGGGCCTTGCGCGACGCGGTGCGGATCGAGGGTGGGGGAGTCCCTTCGACAAAGGGGACTCTGTGATCGCGGTCCTCGACTACGGCATCGGCAACCTTCGATCGGCGGAGAAGGCGTTGCAACGGCAAGGCGGCGACGCCCGGCTGGTCTCAGATCCGGACGAAGCCGCAACTGCCGCGTCGGTGGTGCTACCCGGAGTCGGAGGCTTCGGTCGCTGCATCGAAGCTCTACGCGACACTGGACTCGACAAGGTCGCCCTCGACGCCATCGAGTCTGGAAAGCCTTTTCTCGGTATCTGTGTCGGGATGCAAATGCTGTACGAAGGATCCGAGGAGTCGCCCGGAGTCACCGGCCTCGGTGTACTCCCCGGAATAGTGGAGAAACTTCCGGCGGGCGTGAAGGTTCCCCAGATGCAGTGGAACCAGTTGCAGCTCGAGGAACCCGGTCACGCACTCGTCGCCGGCCTCGGCCCGCAGCCCTGGGTCTACTTCGTGCACTCGTATTCGCCCCCGGCGGGCGATCCGGCGGTCGCGACGTGCGACTACGGAGGAAGGGTTGTGGCCGCCGTCGCGAGGGGGAACGTGTGGGCAACCCAGTTCCACCCCGAGAAGTCGGGAGCTGTCGGGCTGGAGATGCTGGGCAATTTCGTTCGGGCAGCAGAGGCGACCCGCTGAGCCAGGTGGAGCTCTTTCCGGCCATAGATCTGCGTGGCGGTCGTTGCGTGCGTCTTGTCGAAGGCAATTTCGACGACGAGACCGTTTACGGCGACGACCCTATCTCGATGGGACAAGCCTTCGCTTCGGCCGGCGCAAGGTGGATACACGTCGTGGACCTGGATGCCGCTCGAACGGGTGAACCGGTGAACCGGAAAGTGATCGCGGAACTGGCCTCGACCCTCGGCCATCGAGTCAAGGTGCAGACCGGTGGGGGAGTGCGTTCTCACGAAGATGCCGAGCAACTCCTCGATTCAGGGGTGGCCCGAGTCGTGGTCGGCACCGCGGCTTTGGAGAAGCCCGGCTTTCTGCGATCGCTGTGTCTCGAGTGGCCCGGAAGGGTGGCCGCCGGCGTCGACCATCGTGACGGAGAGCTTCGCTTGCGCGGATGGGAGGAGCGCGCGGGTGTGAAGGTCGCCGACGCAGTCGAGTCCTTTGCGGAGGCCGGCGCAGCAGCAGTCGTCGTCACCGACATATCACGCGACGGCAATCTCGCAGGCACGGACGTCGGCGGGCTCTCGGACTTGCTCGGCAGCTTCGAAGTTCCGCTGATCGCATCGGGTGGAGTGTCGGGGCTGGACGATCTCGAAACGCTCGCCGGATTGGCCTCTCCCGACGGCCGGCGTCTCGCAGGAGTGATCGTCGGCAAGGCCATCTACGAGGGACGGGTCGACGTCACGAGCGCGCTCGAGGTTCTTCGGGAGGCCGGCGGTTGAGAGCCGTGCGCGTCATCCCCTGCCTCGACGTGGACGCCGGACGGGTGGTCAAAGGGATCAAGTTCAAGAACCTTCGCGACGCGGGCGACCCGGTCGAGCTCGCTGCGCGGTACGACAGCGAGGGGGCCGACGAGCTCGTCTTCTACGACATCACCGCGTCGGCCGAAGCCAGGGAAACGATGGTTGACGTCGTCGCGAGGACTGCCGAGCAGGTCTTCATCCCGTTGACGGTCGGGGGCGGCGTGCGGACGCTGGAGGACGCCCGGCAGCTGCTTCGGGTCGGTGCCGACAAGGTGAGCGTCAACAGCGCTGCCGTCGAGCGTCCCGCTCTGGTCGACGAGCTGGCGGACACGTTCGGGACCCAGTGCGTTGTCGTCGGGATCGACGTCCGCAGGAACGAGCGCGGTGGCTTCGAGGTGTTCACCCACGGCGGCCGCAGGGCGACAGGGGTCGACGCGGTCGAGTGGTCGGCCGAGTGCGAAGCAAGAGGGGCGGGGGAGCTTGTTCTCAATTCGATGGATCGCGACGGGACTCGAGAGGGATTCGACCTCGAGCTGACCCGTACAGTCACCGACACGGTCGGAATTCCGGTGGTCGCGAGTGGCGGTGTGGGCCTCTTGCAACACCTGGTGGACGGAGCCGTGATCGGAGGCGCAGACGCGGTTCTCGCCGCATCTATTTTCCATTTCGCCGAGGCCAGCGTGGCAGAGGCCAAGGAGACCCTCGCGGCGGCCGGCGTCACCGTCAGGCCGGTCGAAGTAACGTTGACTGAATGAGCACGTCGCCGAAGCAGGCCGTACAGATGCTCACCGACCGGGTGCTGGTGCAGATTCCCCGGAGCGAAGGCGAGCGCAAGTCCCGCGCGGGCATCCTCATCCCGGCGACGGCTCAGGTGGCCCGGCGCCTCGCCTGGGCGGAGGTGGTCGCCACCGGACCTCACGTGCGATCGGTAAAGCAAGGCGACATGGTCCTGTTCAACCCCGAGGACCGCTACGAGGTCGAGGTGCAGGGCGAGGACTACCTGATCCTCCGCGAGCGCGACATCCACGCCGTCGCCTCCGAGCGGGTCGACGGCGGGACTGGCCTGTATTTGTAACTGCACCTTCTCCCGGGGCCGGGCCTCCTAGCATGGACGCATGCCTGTAGCAGTCCCGATCGAAGCCACGGCGGAGCAGCTCGCCCAGGTCAAGTACAACTCCGAGGGCCTCGTTCCCGCGATCGTGCAGGAGCACGGGAGCGGAGTTGTGCTGATGATGGCGTGGATGAACGCCGGCACGCTGGCGGAGACGCTCGAGAGCGGCAGGACCGTGTTCTGGTCGAGGAGCCGGCAGGAGCGGTGGCGCAAGGGTGACAGCAGCGGAGACTGCCAGTGGGTGAAAGCCGCCTACTACGACTGCGACGGGGACACGCTCCTCTTCGTGGTCGAGCAGGACGGCGCCGGCGCGTGCCACACCGGCGAGCACAGCTGCTTCTACAGGTCATTCGGCGCCGGCGACGCTGCGAGCAGTGACTAGCGGGATCTCACGCGACGAGTTCGCTTCTCTCGCCAGCGATTACAGCGTCGTTCCGGTGTGGCGAGAGCTGCTCGCCGACCTGACCACCCCGGTTGCGGCGTTCGCCCGGGTTACCGGAGACGATCGCGACGAGAGGGCGTTCCTCCTCGAATCCGTCGAGCACGCCGGGCCCTGGGGCCGCTGGTCGTTCGTCGGCCGCCATCCTTCGGCGACCCTTGTGTGCAAGGACGGGCGCATCGATGTCGAAGGGCGAATCCCTCCGGAGGTCCCCCTGCGCCAGGGGATCCTCGCCGCTGTCGAAGGACTGTTGAACCGCTACCGGTCCCCCGTGATCGAGGGCCTTCCCCCGCTTCATGGAGGGATCGTTGGATACCTCGGTTACGACGTGGTCAGAGAGGTCGAGCACCTCCCCGATATCCCGCCCGATGAGGCCGGCTACCCGGACGCAATCCTTTCGGTAGTCGGGCAGGTCGCTGCCTACGACTACTGGCGCCAGCGAGTCACCCTCATTGATGCGGTGCCGATACCGCCGGCTGCGGCGAGCAACAGGGCGCTGTGCGACGACCTGTACGACGCGGCGATGGCCAGGCTCGAGGTGTTCGCTTCCGAGGGAGCGCGTCCGATAGACGAGCCGATCGTCGTGCCACCAGAGCGTGACGACGAGCTTCCGGAGTTCACGCGGCGCACTTCGCCGGAGATGTTCGCCTCCGCAGTCGCAGTAGCCAAAGAGCACATCCTCGCAGGAGACATCTTTCAGGTCGTGCTCTCGCAACGCTTCGAGCTCGAATTGGAAGCCGAGGCCTTCGACCTGTACCGGGCCCTACGGCAGGTGAACCCGAGCCCGTACATGTACTACTTGCAGCATCCGGAGCTCTGTGTTGTCGGATCGTCGCCCGAGCCGATGGTGCAGCTGATGGGCGGCAAGGTCATCTCGCGGCCGATCGCCGGCACCCGGCGGCGAGGACGGACCGATGAGCACGACAGGCGAATGGCGGCCGAGCTCGTCGAGCACCCGAAGGAGCGCGCCGAGCACGTCATGCTCGTGGACCTCGCGCGGAACGATGTCGGTCGCGTCGTCGACTACGGAACCGAGAAAGTCGACGAGCTGATGACGCTCGAGCGCTATAGCCACGTAATGCATTTGACGTCGCAGGTCTCCGGACGGCTACGCGGCGGTCTCGGTCCGATCGATGTGCTTCGAGCGACGCTGCCGGCCGGGACTGTCTCCGGCGCGCCGAAGGTGCGAGCGATGCAGATCATCGACGAGCTCGAGCCGGCGAAGCGCGGCCCGTACGCGGGTGTGATCGGCTATTTCGATTTTTCGGGCAACCTCGACACGGCGATCGCGATCAGGACGATGCTCGTCGCACCGGACGGAACCGCGAGTGTTCAGGCGGGAGCCGGGATTGTCGCCGACAGCGACCCCCACGACGAGGATCTGGAGTGCCGCAACAAGGCGGCCGCCCTGCTCGCGGCGGTGCCGGGCGCCCGCCGCATGAGTGCCGCCCGGACGGCGAGAACCTCACGTCCAGAGGAGCTCGCAGGTGCCTGAGGCCTACGCGGTCTGGCTCGACCGCGACACTGTCAAGGCCGGCGGTCCGGAAGCTGCCGAGTTCCTGCAGGGGCAGCTCAGTCAAGACGTGCTCCGGCTCGACGAGGGGCAAAGCGCGTGGTCGTGGGTTCTGGCCCCTCAAGGAAAAATAGACGCCCTGGTCCGAGTCACCCGTCTCCCCGCCGACGACTGGCTTCTCGACACCGACCTCGGGTGGGGCGACGCGCTGGCCCAGCGGCTCAACCGATTCAAGCTCCGGACGAAGGTCGAGATCGAAAAAGTCGACTGGCGAGTTCTCGGCCTCCGCGGCGACGAAGCCCGTACTGCAGGCGAGCCAGCCAACAGCTTGGCCGTCGCTCCGTGGCCCCATGTTGAAGGGATCGACATGATCGGACCCCAACCCTCGGTGCCGGACGGCTGGAACGTAATCACGGACTCGGAGAACGAAGCCGCTCGAATTTTGTCCGGCATGCCGAAGATGGGCGCCGAGCTGGACGAGAAGACGATGCCCGCAGAAACCGGCCTCGTTCCCTTGACGGTCAGTTTCACGAAGGGTTGCTACACCGGTCAGGAGCTGGTGGCGCGCGTCGACTCGCGAGGGAGCAATGTTCCTCGACGCTTGCGTCTCATGCACGCTTCGAGTCCGATAGAGCCTGGCGCCGAGCTGGTGCTCGAAACAGGAGCTGTTGCCGGAACAGTGACGAGCGCCGCGCGAGAACCATCCGGCAGCTGGGTTGCGCTCGGGTTCACCAAACGCGGCGTCGAACTCCCGGTAACGCTCCTTGCGCGCACCGAAGGTTCTGACCTGGTCGAGGTTGGGGTCGAGGAGCTACCGGTTTGAGAACGTCGCGGGTGCGCCTGTTGTCGGTGCTGGTGGCGCTCGGGGCGTCGGTGCTCCTCGTGGGGTGCGGCGGTGTCGAGACCCTCAGCTTCCGCAAGCCCCCGCCCACTACGGCACCCCGTACGACATCGCCGCTTACCCTCCCGGGAGACCTGGCTTCGGTGCGACAGACCCCCGTTCCCGGTGCCACGACGACGACGCTCCCCAAGATCGGGCCGGGCAACGCGTCTATCACCGGGTCGGTTTTCGGTCCTGGGGGTCCGGTCGCCGGCGCGACGGTCGAAGTCGTGCGCCTGGTCGGAATCCAGCTCGCCTCTGCAAATGCGACTACGGCTGCCGACGGGAGCTTCACGATCGGCAACATTCTCGGGGGCCGCTACCGGGTCCGCGCCTGGCACAGCCCCGACCTGAGCATGACCTCTCCGCAGATCTTCTTCCTCGAGGGGGGTCAGCCTCACAACGTCACCCTGCAGTTGGTGGGGTTCAGCGGACCGGACATCGCCACGTCGGTCAATCCGAGCGTCCTCTACGTCGGGAACTCCGCGAACCTGCTCGTCCAGGCGACCACGCCTGCAGTTGGGTCCGACGGCGTGGTCCGGTACCAGCCGCTTGTAGGAACGACGGTCACCCTTACGAACGGTCCCGCCTGGACGGTCTACAACGGCAACCCCCAGACGACCGGCACCAACGGGCGGGTCCTGTTCCAGATCGGATGCTCGCAGCCGGGGGACAACCCTCTGAGCGTTACCGTCGGCTCCGCAAATCCCCAAACCGTTCCCACGCCCGCGTGCATCGAGCCGGCGCCACCGACCACGGCATGTACCCCCTCGACTTCGTCGACCACGACGTTGATCCGGCCAGGCGAGACGACCACCACTCAGCAACCCTGCACAACAACTTGAGGGCGCCGGCGGGGTTTGGGGCCCCGGCCGGGCCGAGTGTTATAGCTAGGCTCGGATACTCATGGCCACGTACCTAGACCGGATCTTGGCGGCGCATCGCGCCCGCGCCGCCGCCGATCGCAGGGATCTGGCCGACTTGTACGAGCAGGCGCGGGCGGCCCCAGCGGCGCGTCCGTTTTCCAAGAATTTGCGCGCCGGCGACGACATATCGGTCATCGCCGAGATCAAGCGAGCCAGCCCGAGCAAGGGCATGCTCGCCCCGGACCTGGACCCCGCCGCCCTGGCAGCAGCGTACGAGCGCGGAGGCGCCGCGGCACTCTCGGTTCTGACCGACGTCGAGTTCTTCTCCGGGTCGGCCGACGACCTGAAGAAGGCCCGGGCCGCCGTCGAGTTGCCGGTGTTGCGCAAGGACTTCACCGTGTCCGCCTCCGACGTCCTCGATGCTCGCATCATGGGTGCCGACGCAGTGCTGCTCATCGTCGCGGCTCTGTCGACGTCCGAACTTGCTGACCTCATCACGGTGGCCAGGTCGGTCGGTCTCGAGGCGCTCGTCGAAGTACACGACGAAGAGGAGGCCGGCTTGGCGCTCGAGACGGGTGCGACCCTCGTCGGCGTCAACCAGCGAGACCTGGTGACTTTCGATGTGGACACTCGGCGTGCTGTCCGTGTCGCCGGCGTGCTGCCGGCCGGTGTCGTACGCGTCGCGGAGTCGGGTGTCGCGTCGGCCGACGATGTGAAGCCGCTCGCGGACGCGGGATTCGACGCTGTCCTCGTTGGCGAGTCTCTGGTTCGCTCGCCGGATCCGGAGCGCGCCGTACGCGAGTTGCGCACGTCGGAGAAGACGGCACGCTGATGTTGGTCAAGGTGTGCGGCACGACGTCCGAGGAGGACGCGCTTCTCGCGGTGGCGATGGGCGCGGACATGGTGGGATTCGTGTTCGCACCATCGCCACGACAGATCGCTCCCCAAATCGCCGGGGACATCATCAAGCGGCTCCCGAGGGAGACCATCCCGGTGGGCGTGTTCCGCGACGAAGCCCCGGAGCGGGTGCTGTCCATCGCTCACCTGGCCGGCTTGAAGGCAGTGCAGCTCCACGGCCACGAAAAGCCCGAAGTGGCCCAGTGGCTGCGGACCCGGGTCCCGTGGGTGATCCAGGCGTTCCCTGCCGGCGATGTTCGCGTGCGCAGGGCAGCGGATTACGGAGCGCATGCAATTCTCCTCGACGCCCCGAACCCGGGTTCCGGTCAAGTGTTCGACTGGGCGATGGCCGCGGAGGTTCCGGTGGGGCAGCGGTTGATGATCGCCGGCGGGCTCAATCCGGGCAACGTCGCCGCGGCCATAGCGCGGACGCAACCCTGGGCGGTCGACGTGGTGACAGGCGTCGAGCGCGAGCCGGGGAACAAGGACCCGATCAAGGTGCGGGAGTTCATCGCAGCGGCGAGAGCAGCCGAAGCCGAGCTCGAGCGTGAGCACGCTCCTCTGGTCAGAGCCGATAAGGGCTCTGGCGACAGTTCCGCCGCCGACGTGGAGGACGAGGTCGGCCTCTACGACTGGCAGGAGGAGGTATGACCGCCCCCGTGAACATGGGAGAGCCCGCGTCGGACGGCAGGTTCGGGGACTTCGGAGGCCGGTTCGTCCCTGAAGCCCTCATACCGGCGTGCCTACAGCTGGAGGAATCCTTCCGGGCGGCGTGGGCCAGCGAGGACTTCCGGCGTCGTTACGACGACCTCCTTCGTGACTACGCGGGACGCCCGACACCGGTTAGCGAGTGCAGGCGATTCTCCGAAGAGCTGGGAGTCAGGGTGCTGCTGAAGCGCGAGGACCTCACCCACACCGGTTCGCACAAGATCAACAACGTCATCGGTCAGGGACTGCTGACCCTCGAAATGGGCAAGTCCCGCATGGTGGCCGAGACCGGGGCCGGCCAGCACGGGGTCGCCGCGGCCACAGCGGCGGCGCTCTTCGGGCTCGAGTGCGTCGTGTACATGGGCGAGGTGGACACCGCGAGGCAGGAGCTGAACGTGTTCCGGATGCGCTTGCTCGGGGCGGAGGTGAGACCGGTTCGCTCCGGCAGCCGCACCTTGAAGGACGCGGTGAACGAGGCTCTCCGAGATTGGGTCGCCACCGTCGAGGACACCCACTACTGCCTCGGATCTGTCATGGGCCCTCACCCGTACCCGTGGATGGTGCGCGAGTTCCAGAGGGTCGTGGGCGAAGAGGCACGGGAGCAGTGCCGATCCCTGATCGGCGGGGACCCCGACATCGTCGTCGCGTGTGTGGGAGGAGGGTCGAACGCGGCGGGAACGTTTGCCGGGTTCGTCGACACTCCCGCTCGGCTGGTCGGTGTCGAGGCCGCCGGCGGTTCCGCGATCGGCCACGGTGTGCCGGGGATCCTGCACGGGATGCGTTCCTTCATCCTCCAGGACGAGTGGGGACAGATTTTGGAAGCCGAATCGATCTCCGCCGGTCTCGACTATCCGGGGATCGGACCGGAACACGCCTACCTCGCCGACATGAAGCGCGCGTCGTACGAGAGAGCGACCGACGCCGAGGTACTCGACGCGCTGCAGTTGCTGTCCCGCACCGAGGGGATCATTCCTGCGTTGGAGCCCGCGCACGCGCTCGCTTGGCTGATCCGTGCGGTCCGAAGCGGCGAGGTCGAGAGAGACTCGGCGGTTCTGGTCACCCTGTCGGGTAGAGGGGACAAAGACGCCGAGCAGGTGATGAGGTTGTTGTCTTGAGTTCGGCATCCGAGGAAGTGGCAAAGGGCGTTCCGCTGGATCCGGCGCTGCGGTCGGCACGCGATTCCGGGCGCAAGCTGCTCGTCACATACGTGACGGGAGGCCTTGGAAGCGATTGGACCGTCGCGCTAGAGGCGATGATTGCCGCAGGTGCGGATGCGGTGGAGATCGGGCTGCCGTTTTCGGATCCGGTTATGGACGGCCCGACCATCCAGGAGGCGTCGGTGCAGGCGCTGGCAGCTGGTGCGACCCCGCCGGCGATCCTCGATGAGCTGGCCCGGCTCGAGCCCGGTGTGCCGCTGGTGGCGATGACCTACTACAACCTCGTTTTCCGGGCGGGTCACCACCGGTTCGCCACCATGCTCGCCGGCGCCGGCGTCCGAGGAGCGATCCTTCCCGACCTCCCGCTGGAGGAGTCGGCCGGGTGGGAGACCGACGCAGCCGAAGCCGGCGTGGAGACCGTCCTTCTCGCGTCCCCTGTCACGCCCGACGAACGTCTGGCTGAGATCTGCGAGCGAAGCCGCGGCTTCGTCTATGGCGTAAACCTCATGGGGGTGACCGGTGAGCGCGACACCCTCGCCAAGTCCGCCAGCGTGCTCGCCAAGAGGCTGAAGGCAACGACCGACAAACCCGTCGTCATGGGCTTCGGGATCTCCACTCCGGACCAGGCAGTGGCGGCAGCAGCCGAGTCGGACGGTGTGGTGGTCGCATCTGCCCTGATGCGTTTGCTGCTCAGCGGGGCGGGGCCGGCGGCCGTCGGGGACGCGGTGGCGGCGATACGAGGGGCTCTCGACCGGGGCTGACGGCGGCTGTTTGTTTGGTGCTGCGTGTGTTGGGTGCTGGGTGTGGTTGGTCAGCGTGTGGTTGGTCACCGTTTGGTTGGTGGGCGGTGTGGTGGCTGCGTTTTGTGTTGGCCTGCGTTTTTCCGGTGCAAATGGTTTCTGCGGTTAAATTTTGACGTTTCGGGTTGCGCTCGTCCCTCAAAAACCAGATGTCCCGAATTTCGACCAGCCGGGGGCCCTGGATCCCCCTCCGGTCTGCAACCCACCCTCGAGCCGGACCAAGCCAAGCCGAACCGAGCCGATTCGAACCGAGCCGATCCGAACCACTTAGTTAAGGACCGGATCGTCCGGGTAAGCCGAAACGAGCGCCAGCCCGCCCTTCTGCCGGCGGAGCACGTGCTTCCAGAGGAGGTCCGGGTCCTCGCAGAAGATGTCGCTGGCCTCTCCATCGACCACCCACCACGCCCCGGCCGCGATCTCGCCCTCCAGCTGGCCGGTGCCCCATCCGGCGTAGCCGGCGAAGAACCGAACCTCGCTCAATGAGCTCTGCAGGCCTTCGGGACCCAGGTCGAGGTCGAGCGTTCCGACGTCCCGAGTCACCGCAGTCCAGCCGCCGGGAGGGGTGCTGCTGGCGGGATGGGTGAACGAACGGGCGAGGCATATGACAGCCCGATGGTCGACGGGTCCGCCGACAAATACCACCGCCGGCGAAGCGGCAAGCGGTTCCCACTCGGAGAGCGGGACCTTGAGCGAGGTCTTGCTTGGCCGGTTGAGCACAAGGCCGACCGCGCCCTCGTCGTTGTAGGCGATGAGTAGGACGACCGTGCGGTCGAAGTTGGGGTCGGGAAGCAGTGGGTTGGCGACAAGTAACCGTCCAGCTTCGAGGTGCTCGTTGCGCACCCGACTAGCTTGCCATTATGCGTGCGGTCACAGTTCTTCCCTTGAAGGCCGGATCGGTGGACCTTACCGACGTTCCGGAGCCTCCGGATTCCGACGGCCCGGTGCTTGTCGAGACGAGAGCCATCGGGGTGTGTGGAACCGACCTGGAGATCATCAACGGTGAGTACGGATGGGCTCCGCCGGGGGAGGAGCGCCTCGTTATCGGACATGAGTCGATCGGCGAAGTGATCGAAGCTCCCAGCGGGACCGGACTCGCTGCCGGCGATCTCGTCGTCGCGATCGTCAGGCGACCCGACCCGGTGCCGTGCCCGAACTGCGCCATCGGGGAATGGGACATGTGCCGCAACGGCCAGTACACCGAATGGGGCATCAAGGAGCACCATGGGTACGCGCGGGAGCGTTACAGAATCACGCCGGATTTCGTGGTCAAAGTGGACCCCGCGCTTGGCGACCTCGGCGTCCTGCTCGAGCCAACAACCGTCGTCGCGAAGGCATGGGATCACATCGAGCGCATAGGAAGCCGGGCCAAGTGGCAGCCCTCCACCGTTCTGGTGACGGGAGCCGGGCCCATCGGGCTGCTGGCCGCGCTTCTCGGACGGCAGCGCGGCCTAGAGGTTCACGTGCTCGACAAGGTGACCGGTGGCCTCAAGCCTCAGCTTGTCGCTGCGCTTGGCGCCACCTACCACTCCGGTTCCGTCGCGGATATAGGGATACAGCCGGACGTAGCGATCGAATGCACCGGTGTCAGTCAGCTGATCTTCGACGTCATGGACACCGCCGGCGCGAATGGAATCGTGTGCCTCACCGGTGTCTCCTCCGGAGGTCGCGAGGTGCCGGTCGACGTCGGCCTGCTTAACCGGAGGCTGGTTCTCGAGAACGATGTTGTGTTCGGTTCGGTCAACGCCAACCGTCGCCACTATCAGGCGGGTGCAGAAGCGCTAGCCAATGCAGATCGAGGTTGGCTCTCCCAGCTGATTACCCGGCGAGTGCCGTTGTCGAATTGGCACGACGCGTACGACCGCCAGCCGGCGGACGTGAAGACCGTCCTCCAGTTCGACTCCAGTCCCAGCTAGCAGTGATTTGGGCTGAGGGCACGCTTACAGATCGGACGAATCAGGACGATCGAGCCGCGCGAGCGACGGCGTTGCGCAGAGTATGCGCGATGACGAGAGGTTCCCCCGACAACGATCGCCAATCCGAGACATAAAGCTCCCAACCTTCTGCCCGCAACTCATTCCGACGCCGCTCGTCCCGGGCCTTGTGTTCTGGGCTGAAGTGCCAGGCATACCCGTCGAGTTCCCAAGCCACCCTGTCGACGATGACGAAGTCCACTCGGTATTCGCCGTCGGGTCCGGTGACGACCTCTCGGCCGACAACGGGAATGCGGTAGGTCCGGAGGAACTGGATGCCCCGCATTTCAAGCGCACTCGGGCGAGGGGCCCCGCTAAAACCTCTGACCTTCAGTCGCTCCCGGAGTATCCCCAGCCCGTTGCGGCCCTGAACCGAGCGCCTGCCGATTTCCTGCTGCAAGCCGGCGACGGTGACCAGGCCGCTCGAAAGGGAGCGGTCAATCGCACTGTCCAGAACGCCGGCGGCGACGACGGCCGAGACGTCGATGAGGGTGCGCAGCGGGTCGGTGCAGTCGATCCCTTTCCAGCGACGGACTCTCTCCCATTGAGGGTTGCTGGTCCGGTGAACGTCGAACCCGTATCGGCGCGGGTTGCGTGAGCCTGCCACCGTGACCGCCGCCCGCTCTCCGACCTGCTTCCATGTCAGCATCGACCACAGGTAGGCGGCCGATCCGTGGGATGCGAACGAGTCGGATCCGGCCGAGAGGATCGCCTCCATGATCAGCAGTTCGGGCGTAATTGGGCTGGCGGCATTCCGGTACACGCCCGGCTTTGCCTCCACCCAGAGGCCTGAGCGAACCCGCTGGACGATCTGGCGACGAGTCAGTCCAAGGGCAGTCGCATCCGCCCGGCTGATCGCTCCGTACTGGCGGCGGAAGAGTTCACTTATACCGCTGTTCATGATATTTCATGTTAAAAGACACGGGGACGCCGGGACAAACTGTTTCTGTGGGACGCACGGAACGCGAAGCACCCGGGTCCTGTACCGCAGATGCGAAATGTCCCGAAAAAACGGTCACGACAGGCCGAGGCCCCGGCAAACCCTGGCAAACCCTTGCCCGACCCCCGCTGCTCCCTAGGACCGAGGAGCCCTGGCAGACCCTTGCCCGACCCCCGCCGCTCCCTAGGACCGAGGAGGCCTGCCAGCCGCTCGCCGGCGAGCTCGGTCGGATTGGTCGAGGATCACTTTCCGCAACCGCACACTGGCCGGCGTCACCTCGACGCATTCGTCCTCGCGGATGAACTCGAGTGCCTGCTCAAGTGAAAGCTGCAGCGCGGGGACCAGCCGAACGGTTTCGTCGGCGGCCGCGGCACGCATGTTGGTGAGCTTCTTCTCCTTGGTCGGATTGACGTCCATGTCCTCGGAGCGAGCGTTCTCGCCGACGATCATCCCTTCGTAGACCTCGACGCCCGGCCCGACAAAGAGTGCTCCCCGCTCCTGCAGGGTGGTCAGCGCGTACGACGTCGTCGGTCCGCGGCGGTCCGCAACCATCGACCCGTTCGGTCGGGTTCGAAGATCACCGTGCCAGGGCTCGTACCCCTCGAACACGTGGTGGAGCTGCCCGGTGCCCCGAGTTTCGGTGAGGAACTCGGTGCGAAAACCGATCAGCCCCCGCGACGGAACCAGCCAATCCATCCGGCACCAGCCGGTCGTTCCGTGGTTGGTCATCGACTCCATACGCCCCTTGCGCAGCGACAGGAGCTGAGTCACCACGCCCATGAAGTCCTCCGGAACGTCAACGGAGACCCGCTCCATCGGCTCGTGAAGCTTGCCGCCGATCTCCTTGGTGAGGACCTGCGGCTTGCCCACGGTCAGCTCGAAGCCCTCTCTTCGCATGAGCTCGACCAGAACGGCCAGAGCCAGCTCGCCTCGTCCCTGCACTTCCCACGTGTCGGGCCTCTCGGTCGGCAGCACCCGAATGCTCACGTTGCCGACGAGCTCGGCGTCCAGCCGGCTCTTGATCAACCGAGCCGTCAGCTTCGTGCCCGGATGTGCGCCGGAGACTGGCTTGCCCGCCAGGGGTGACGTGTTGACGCCGATGGTCATCGAGATGCTGGGATCGTCGATGGTTATGACCGGGAGCTGCCGCGGGTCTTCCGAATCGGCCAGCGTGTCACCGATCATGATTTCAGGAATTCCAGCTACGGCAATGATGTCTCCGGGGCCGGCTCCTTGCGGGGGCGCGTCGACCCGCTCGAGTGCTTCGGTCACGTACAGCTCGGACAGCCTGACCCGCTCGATCGATCGGTCGTGACGGCACCACGCCACGGTCTGGCCCTTCTTGACCCATCCGTTGCGTATCCGGCACAGAGCGAGACGGCCGACGTAGGGCGAGGCGTCGAGGTTGGTTACCAACGCCTGGAAGGGATGGCCCTCCTCGTATGACGGAGCGGGTATGTGATCGACCAGAAGGTCGAACAGAACCTTGAGGTCCGGGGCCGAGGCGACGTCCTCTGCTGCCATGGCAGCCTTGCCCGCGCGTGCGTTGCAGTAGACGATCGGGAATTCGATCTGGTGCTCGTCCGCGCCGAGGTCCATGAACAACTCGTAGACCGCGTCGATCACCTCACCGGGACGCGCGTCCGGCCGGTCGATCTTGTTGATCACGCAGATGACCGGTAGGCGGGCTTCGAGGGTCTTGCGCAGAACGAACCTGGTCTGGGGCAGCGGCCCTTCGCTGGCGTCGACCAGCAACAGAACGCCGTCGACCATGGTGAGGCCTCGTTCGACTTCCCCGCCGAAGTCCGCGTGCCCTGGAGTATCGACGATGTTGATGGTCAGGTCGCCGTATCGGACCGCGGTGTTCTTGGCCAGGATGGTGATTCCCTTCTCACGCTCCAGATCCATGGAGTCGAGGACCCGATCGGCGACTTCCTGGTTGGCTCGGAACGCGCCGGACTGCCGGAGCATGGCGTCCACCAGGGTGGTCTTGCCATGGTCGACATGGGCGACGATCGCGACGTTACGTAGGTCTGGGCGTTGCATGGGGGACTAACAGGGTACCGGCCGCGGCGGACGGTCTGGCTTTATCGCCGTGTCCTGCGGTGCTCTTCCATTCGCTTGCGGATCAGCTCCCGCCTGGCCTGCAGGTCGCGGTAGCTCATGCGCTCGACCTCGGGGGTCAGGCCGAACTGGGCACGCATTCCGTCGAGGTCGATCGCCTGCTGTCGCGGGTCGACTCCGACTTCGGCGGCGATCCGCTCGCCGTAGCGCTCGGTGAAGTAGGTCGCGATCTGGGTGACTTCGGAGAACAGATCTACATCCGGTGCGAGCGTCGCAAGGGCGCCGTCGAGGAAAAGCATGTCCTTGACGTACAGCATGAGCACCTTCGGGAAGCGGGCGCCGTAACCGAGCAGCTTCTTGATCATCTCCCGAATCTCGGAGAGCAGCTCGTCGGGGGTCATCGTGGTCGGATCCTTGACCGGCTGGTCGAGTCCAAGATCCCGGACTACGCAGTCGAGGTCAGTGTCGGCGGGAAGCGCCCCTAGGTCGCGCAGCGCAGACAGCTGCATCTTGACGTCGTTGATCGTGCCGCCCATGAGCATCCGCAGGAAGGCGAGGCGGCGTGGCTCGTCGAGCCGGCCGGTGATGCCGTAGTCGAGAAGGGCGATGGTTCCGTCGTGCCGCACGAACAGGTTCCCGCCGTGAAGGTCCCCGTGGAAGACCCCGAACAGGGTCGCTCCTTCGAAGAAGGAGATCATCAACGCCCTCACCACCGCTTCGGTGTCGATGCCGGCGGCCCGCATTCCCTCGACGTCGTCGAAACAGAACCCGTCGAGTCTCTCCATCACCAGAACTCTCGGTGTAACGAGCGTCGGGTGTGGGCGTGGCACGACAACCGATCGCTGTCCCGTGGAGGCGAAGACATGCGCGATGTCGAGCATGTTGTCCGCTTCGAGACGGAAGTCGAGTTCCTCGACGATCGTCTCGGCGAAAAGCTCTACGAGCGCGGGGGGATTGGCGAGCGCAGTTACCGGGATTCGTCCGATGAGAAAGGGTGCGATCCAGCTCATCGCGGCAAGATCCGAGCGGACGAGCTCCGCGACCGTCGGTCTCTGCACCTTCACGACGACCTCTTCGCCGGTGCGGAGCTTCGCTGCGTGCACCTGGGCGATCGAGGCAGCGGCGACCGGGGTTCTGTCGAACCGCTCGAAGACTTCCTCGAGCCGCTTGCCTAGATCCTGTTCGACCACGCTCCTTACCGTTTCGAAGGTTTCGGGAGGCACACGGTCACGCAGGAACCGGAACTGGGTGACCAGCTCGACCGGAAACAGCCCCTCGCCGGAGGAAAGGATCTGGCCGAGCTTTATGTAGGTGGGCCCGAGCGCCTGGAACGCTTCGCGCAGCCGCCGCGACAGCCCCGCGCGTGAGATCTCAGGTTGGTTGCTGCGCCTTGCTCTTCTCCGGTCGAGCAGGTACCAGCCACCGAGTGCCCGTCCGAGTGTGAAACCCACCCTCACGACCCGCCGACCGGGCGGAAGACGGCGCCGGCGAAGAAGCTCGGGAACCTGGGCCGCTGTGCGGGCCCGAAGCGCCGCGCAGCCCTTCCGCCACACCAGGTGGTCCGGGTCGACCAACCACGGAGGGTCTGAACTGAACCCTCCTACGGCAAGGTCGACGGGCGTCGGCTGCTGCATCCTTCGACCCTAGTGGGAGGCGGAACGGAACCGACATCCGAGGAAACCGGAGTTCGATCAGGACTGGCTACGATGCGCGTTCATGGCCCAGCTGAAACCTGGAGACAAGGCACCCACGTTCACCCTGCTCGACCAAAGCGGCCAAAAGGTGAAGCTGTCCGACTTCAAGGGAAGGTCTGTTCTGGTCTACTTCTATCCGAAGGCCGATACGCCCGGTTGCACCGCGCAGGCGTGCGGCCTGAGGGACATCCTCGGCGACATCGGAGACACGGCCGTCCTAGGAATCAGCCCGGACCCGCCGGCCCGCCAGGCCAAGTTCGATCAGAAGTACGGCCTCGGATTTCCGCTGCTCGCGGACGAGGACCATGCGGTCGCCGACGCCTACGGAGTGTGGACGGAGAAGTCGATGTATGGAAAGAAGTACATGGGCATTCTCCGTTCCGCCTTCCTGGTTGACGGAAAGGGCAAGCTCGCTCAGGTCTGGTACAAGATCTCCCCGGCGGACACGCCGAAGAACCTGCTCGCCGCGCTGGCTGCCTGACTCTTCGCGCCGGGGGCGCAAGATGATTCAGGCGATCGGGCCCAACACCAGGGTTCCGTTGTGACCGCCGAAGCCGAACGAGTTCGACAGCGCCGGTCCCGGTTCCCATTTGCGCGGCTGGCCGCGTACAACATCAATCGTTATCTCGGGATCCTGGTCGTTGAGTCCGGCGGTGGGCGGAATGAGAGAGCGCTCGATCGTCAGCGCCAGGGCGGCGGCCTCGAGCGAACCTGCCGCACCGAGTGAATGGCCGGTGATTCCCTTGATCGAGGTGACGGCCGGTCCGGGGGAGCCGAACACTTTTACGATCGCCTGTGACTCGGCGAGGTCGTTGGCGGGCGTGGAGGTTCCGTGGGCGTTGATGTGGGTCACAGCCTCGGCCCCTACTCCAGCGTCGACCAACGCCAACTCCATGCACGTGACCGCTCCGATCCCTTGAGGAGCCGGAGCGGTGATGTGGTGGGCGTCGGCCGTACTGGCTGCCCCGAGCACTTCCGCGTAGATCTTTGCTCCCCGTGCAACGGCACGGTCGAGCTCCTCGAGCACGAGGATGCCCGCCCCCTCTCCCATAACGAAGCCGTCACGCTTGGCATCGAACGGCATGGATACGCCGGTCGTGGAAAGGGCGGTCATGTTGGTGAAGCCGGCGATGCTCGTCTCGGTCATGGCCGCCTCGGCAGATCCAGCGATGACGACGTCGCAACGGCCGGTTGCTACGAGGCGGGCTCCGTTCGCGACGCTGTGCGTCCCGGCTGCGCACGCCGTCACGGTTGTCTCGCAGGGCCCGCGGAACCCGTATCGCATCGAGATGTCGGCCGCACCCCGGTTGCCCATCATCATCGGAACGAGGAACGGGCTTACCCTGCGGGCTCCGCGGTCGAGGAGCACCTTTATCTGTTCTTCGAGTGTCTCGATGCCCCCTACGCCCGTGCCGACGATTACGCCGGTCCGATCCGGATCCGAAGCGAACGAGCTCACCCCGCCCGCGTCTTCCACGGCCTCGGCAGCGGCGACCGCCGCGAACTGAGTGAAGCGGTCGACTCGCCGAATTTCCTTGGGCCCGAAGATCGGAGTGGCGTCGAACGCCTCCACCCGTCGGGGTCCTTCGGGTGCCGGGCCGAGAAGGCCCGCCCAGAAGGCGTCTCGCCCGACACCGCACGGCGCGACCACTCCGACCCCGGTGACGACAACCCGGCGGCCCTGGATTCCATCGCGCCCGTTAGGCGTCGGGTGGACGACCAGCATCAGAGCTTGGACGATACGAGCTCGAACGCCTGGCCGACGGTCTCGACGCCTTCGAGTTCGGACTCGTCGACGCTGATGCCGAACTCCTCCTCGAGCGCCATTACCAGCTCAACCAGGTCGAGGCTGTCCGCGTCGAGATCGGGGCCGAAGGCCGCGTCGGGGGTGACCTTGTCGGCCGGGACTTGCAGAACGTCGACGGCGCACTGCTTGAACTTGTCGAATGCTTCAGTGTTGTCCATTTCTTCCTCCGTCCGAGCCTGTGGGGTCAAGCCATCCAGTGCCAGAATTACGAAATTAGTTGCTCGCCGAGATGGTCAGCGCCGCCCCCAACGCCATACCGCCGAGGCCCAGGTCATTCCCGCGCCGAAGCCCGCCAG
Source organism: Acidimicrobiales bacterium (assembly GCA_036378675.1). Lineage (NCBI taxonomy): Bacteria > Bacillati > Actinomycetota > Acidimicrobiia > Acidimicrobiales > Acidimicrobiales bacterium. The sequence goes on along the minus strand of DASUWA010000017.1, from coordinate 11,623 downwards.
GAGCACGAGGTCCCCGTCTTTCAACCGACCTGATTCGACCGCGTCGATCAGCGCCAGTGGGATCGAGGCCGAGCTTGTGTTCCCGGTCTTGTCGATCACCGAGGCGACCTTTTCTTCGGGCAGCCCTAAGCGGGATGCGGCTGCCTCCATGATCCGGATGTTGGCTTGATGAGGGACGAAGAGCGCGATGTCGTCTGCTGTCACCTTGGCGCGCTCCATCGACGCCGTGGCGGAGTCGACCGTTACCCGGACCGCCTTGCGGAACACCTCCTGCCCCCGCATGACCATGCCGGGCGACCCGTGGTCCGCGTACAGGAGGGGCACCAAGGTCCCGTCAACGCCGAGATCCCAGCCGAGGAGCGAGCTTTCGCCAGGGCAGGCCTCGACCACGACCGCGCCGGCGCCGTCCCCGAACAAGAAGGCGTTCGTGCGGTCGTCCCAGTTGGTAGCCCGCGTCAGGGTCTCGGATCCGACGAGAAGAACTTTCTCCAGCCCAGCGGCGACCATTCCGGCAGCGGTTACCAGCCCGTAGGTGAACCCGGCGCACGCGGCGTTGACGTCCATCGCGCCTCCGCCGATCCCCAAGCCGGCCGACGCGGCGGCGGATGAGGCGGGAATTAGTTGGTCAGGGGTGGTCGTGCAAAGTATGAGCAGTCCGACGTCGGACGCCTGGACGCCCGCGACGGCAAGCGCCTTCTTACCGGCGGCGACAGCAAGAGCCCCAGTCGTACCCAGTCCCTCTTTTGGGTGGGCCGGAGGTTGCTCCGGCACGAATGGTCCTGTGGCGGCTCGGCGGGTCCGTATGCCGCTGCGCTCGACGATCCACTCGTCGCTGGTCTCGAAAAGGGTCGTCATGTCCTCGTTGGTGACGACCGTGTCGGGTAGCGCGCTTCCCCAACCGGTGATGTGAGCCCCCGTCATGACGCGTGCAGCCAAGCAATAGGTTGCCCGGTCTGGACCCGCTCACCTGGGTGGGCCAGGGTGCCTTCGAGCCGACCGGCGAATGGTGAACGAATCTCCTCTCCGGAGACCGTGCCGAGGAGGGTTCCGACGACGATGCCCGCGCCGGGGGAAAGGTCGGTACCTGACGCTGGCTCGAAGATTCCGGCGCTTGGGCTGATGACAACCCTCTCGGAAACGTACAAGTGCTCCCCTTGGTGTTCTGCGGCGAACGCGTGCATCGCCGGGCTTCCCGCAGCGGTCTCGACGAGCGTGTCCAGGTCGGCCGGAACAGTCACGGCGAGTGCTGTCACGCTCGGAAGCGTCTGGCGGATCATGGTAGCGAGCGAGTCCCCCGGGCCGAGTTCGACGAAAAGCCACTCGGTGTCCGCGCCGCGGTCGAGAATGCCACCCAGGCGCATGACGCTTTGACGCCACCGGACCGGATTGCACAGCTGAGCCGAAAGGAGTCGTGGCCATTCACCGCCACCCACGTGGTTGCGCGCGTCGACGTTCGCGATCGCCGGAATGTCGCTGTCATGGAATGTCGTGGAGGCGAGGACCTTACGCAGTCTCGTTCGAGCAGTCTCCATGTAAGGAGTGTGGAACGCTCCGCCGACCGGCACGGGAGTGACCTTCCTTGCCTCCATGCCGACGGCTATGGCGCCCGCCAGGGCGACCGCTTCGGCGTCACCTGCGATCACGGTTTCCTCGGCGCTGTTGAAGTTGGCCACCCACACGTCGCCATCAGCCAGGCGACAGGCGATGTCTACGGTGTCAGAGTCGCATCCCGAGACGATCGCCATGACCCCGTGCTGCGCGTCGGCCGCGGACTGCATCGCGGCGCCTCGCTCCGCGACGACCCGCACCGAGTCCTCGAACCCGAGAACGCCGCTCGCGGCTAGAGCGCTGTACTCACCGACCGAGTGACCTGCGACTCCCGTCGGCTCTACGCCGAGGCGCTCGACTGCGTCGAGCACCAGCAAGCTGAAGGTAAACGTCGCTAGCTGAGCATTTCGTGTCTCGGTCAGCTCCTCTATCGACGCGTCGAGCAGGAGATGGGAGATGTCATGCCCCGATACTTCCGAAGCGTCTTCGACGATCTCCCAGGAAGGATGGAACGTCCAAGGCCGGCCCATGCCGGCGCGTTGGGCGCCTTGGCCGGGGAAGACGAACGCAGGCACTTACCGCAGACCTCCTCGGGCTTCTGATCGAGTGGGGGGCACGTTGAAGTTTGGACCACCGGGAGCGACTAGAGGTAACAGCTAATCTGGCGCCACCGCCCGGATGGCGGAATAGGCAGACGCGATGGTCTCAAACACCATTGGCCGCAAGGCCGTGCGGGTTCGATTCCCGCTCCGGGCACCAATCGACGGATATCCACAGTGGACCGCAGTATGCCGCAAAGACCTGCTTTACGGCGCGGTAACTTACGCAGCAGCGACTTCGTAGCGCATCCCGCCGAGACGCTTCGCGCGGTACATAGCGCGGTCCGCGTTCAGGCCGACGACGTCGGGATCCTCGTCCGAGTTCGCCATCGCAATCCCGATGCTGATCCTTGGCGTCACATCGCCGAGGTGCACCTCTCCCAACGCGTTGAGTATCCGACTGGCGACGCCCTCCGCCTGACTGGGGGAGGCACCGAAGAGAATGGCCGCGAACTCGTCACCGCCGAGCCGGGCGAGCACGTCGTCGTCTCGAAGCACGCTTTGCAGAGCGCTGCTCACCAGCATGAGGAGCTGGTCGCCGACCGCGTGGCCGTATGAGTCGTTCACCGCCTTCAGTCCGTCCAAATCCATCGAGAGAATCGTGAAGGACTCCTCGTGGGGGCGGCGCCTGAGAGCCAGTTCGAAGCCGCGACGGTTGGCGAGACCGGTCACCGGGTCTGTTCGAGACAACCGCTTCTGGTCTTGCATCGAGATCGCGTTGGTGAGTGCAAGCTCGATGATCTGCGCCAGCTCGATACCTCTCTTGAGAAGTTCATCGGGAATGGGCTGCCCGCTGCTGGCGATGACGAAGAGCCCGTCGACCTCGCCATTCACCCGAACTGGAATCCACGCTGCGTGAGTCACGCCCATCCGTCCGAGTATTCGTCCCGCGGTGGGTCCCGCCAAATCCCCCACAGATCCGCTGACCGGGGTGCCGGAATTCACCGCACCCTGGATCAGCGGTGCTTCCGACAAAGGCCACACCTCGTTGATGCTCTCGCTGAGCTCCTCGTACTGGCTCACGAAATGGGCCCGCCTACCGGCGATTCTCAAGTAATGGGCCCGACGCGGCGGTTGACCCGGTGATGAAGCGAGCAATGCGCCTAGACGGGTGGCGATCGTGACCACCTCCCGGGGTTCGTGTATTTGATTGAGTAGCCGTGCAGCAGCGCCGAGCGCCTCGGCCTGATGCAGCAGCTCGCCCCGACGCTGGAGCGCAACCTCGAGCCGGGTCCTGAGGGCGTGGGTGGCAACGCTGACCAGCAGGCCGACTGCGGACCACAGCACGACCCGCCGGGCGAGGACGGACAAGATGTCGTGGTCGAGTGCGGAGTTGACCCAAACCGCAACGGCACTTGCTGCTACGACCGTGACGGAGTGCCACCAGCGGAGATACAGCGCTGCCCAGGCAATGGGAACCATGACCAGCGCGACGAGGCCGGAATAGGACCCCCCTATTGAGATCGTCAGAAGCGAGGTGCTCGCGATGACAAGCAGCGGCGGAACGAGATCCGGAACGCGGCTGCGCTCCCTGCGAAACGCGGCAAGAACCAGGGCCACGGTGAGCAGGACGGCGCTCACTCCCAGCTGGGGACCGTGGGCGGGCCCCGGCGGCAGGGCTGCACTGACCTCGGCCGCGATCAGGACGCCGGCAAATGCCAGGGCAACCGGTCGCGTCCGGAGAGCCGGCTCAACTTCCGCTGATTCACTTGGGTCCATGTGGCCTGCGTGCTCCCCGGGTCGTCGAACAGCACAACTAATCGCAACTGATGGGAAGACATATCGGCTGCTTCCTCCCGCGGGTATAGGCCGAATTGCGTCGAATGCCGCTCAGGAGGCGCCCGAACCTCCGGGTATCCTCCCGGGCGCAGGATGACCCAGAAAAATGACTGGCCAGCCACAAGAAGCCGATGACCTGTTCGGATTGCGACCCGAGGAGTTCACCGCCGCCCGGAACGCCCTGGCGAAGCGACTGAAGTCCGAGGGCCTGACCGAGCAGGCGGCCGGGGTACAGGCGCTCAAGCGGCCGTCGCCAACCGCATGGGCGGTCAACCAAGTGGCTCGCGAACGGCCGGCGTTGATCGATGCACTGATCGACGCCGGCGAACGACTCCGGGCTGCCATCGAGACCACGATGGGCGGGGACCGCTCGGGGCTGCCGGCTGCGCAAGCCCAGGAGCGGCGTGCGATCGAGGACGTGGTCGGCGCCGCCGTTGCGCTGCTGGAAGCCGGCGGCAACCCGGTTCCTGAAAGCGCTCGCCACCGTATGAGTGAGACACTTCGGGCGGCGACCGTCGATAGCTCGGTGGCCGAGCGGCTGCGGAAGGGCAACCTCCAGACGGACATGGCTGCACCCGGCTTCGGCCTCGAAGCCATCCCTGCCGGCGCCTTCTCGCGGTCACGGGTCTCTCGAGACGAGGACGATTCGCGCAATGACGATCGAGAGATTCGGCTAGGCCAGTTGCGCAGAGAGGTCGACCAAGCCGAACAGCGCCTTCAAGTGGCACGCGCCGCGGCTCGAGATGCCGAGGAAACCGCGGCCCGCCTGCGCAGCGATGTGAAAGAAGCAGAGAAGCGTCTCAGGGCGGCCCAGAAGAGTTTGGACGACGAGACCAAAGCGTCGGGCTGACGACGCTTTATGCGTGTAACCGGGTTACGGGCGGCTCTCTGATTTCGCCGTGTCGGCTCGACTCGGAATGCCGTTATCTGGTTCGGGATCGTTCGAAAGCAACGGCGCCTCATGTAGCGGTCCGGGCCAGCTGAAGCTCGGGCTGGTGTCGGGGGCGTCCGGGCCCTCGAGCTCCTGTTCCGCGACCGACGGTAACTCGATGTGAATTACCGTGCCGCCTTCGGGCGGGGATGACGCGGTGACTTGGCCGCCGTGAGCGACGACGACCTGCTTGACGATGGCCAGGCCCAAACCCGATCCGGGAAGCGCACGGGCAGTCTGGGCGCGGTAGAACCGGTCAAAGACCTTCGGCAGGTCGTTGGGGCTGATCCCGGGGCCTTGGTCACTGATATCGAGAGTCCAGTACGCGCCTCGCTGGAGCCACACTCCGACTCGGCCTCCAGGAGGGCTCCACTTGACGGCGTTGTCGAGCACGTTCAGGACGGCACGCTCGAGCAGGGCCGGGTGAGCTCGCACCGAACCGGGTGTGAGGTGCACGTCGAAATCAACGCCAGGTGCCCGCCGGCGCGCCCGCTCGACCGCTCGTTCCACGATGCTGTCGAACCGAACCTCGATGGGCTCCCCCTTCTGCTCCTCTTCCCTCGCGAGATCGACGACATCTCCCACGAGGGTGGTGAGCTCTTCCAGCTGCGCTTCGATGTCGGCCATCAGTTCGGCGCGGTCGCCGGCGGGCAGGTCCGGCACACGCAGAAGGACCTCGATGTTTGTGCGAAGGCTGGTGAGCGGGGTACGAAGTTCGTGCCCGGCGTCGGATATCAGCTGTGTCTGCTGACTTCTCGACGCTGCCAGCGCGCGCAGCATCGAGTTGAAGGCCTTTGCCAGCCGTCCCAGCTCGTCCTCGCTCTTCTCTTCGATCTCCGCGTCAAGCAGCTGGGTTGCAGCAACATGTTCGGCTGCCGCGGTCAGTCTCTCGACTGGACGGATGGTTGCCCTCCCGATGAGGTATCCGAGGCCCACAGCGACTGCCACGCCGGCGATGGCGACCAGCCACAGAATCCGGCGAAGGTCGGCGAGGGAGTGCTGGATGTCGGAGAGGGGCCGGGCGATCTGAAGCGCGAGCGGCGTTCCGTCGGGAGCGACGAAACCACCCTCGGTTATGACGCGGTAGGTCGAACCGTCGTATAGAACACTCCGGAAGCCGTAGCCGTGATTCGACTGAGCCAAGGAAGCCTGCGACTGATCAACCTGCATCGCGGGGTTGATCGACGAGTACCACACGGTGCCGTCAGGCTGAATGACCTGAATGAAACTGTTGTTCGTCCGCCTGAGGAAGGACCCGTATCGGGTTGGATTGAATGCTCCGCCTGGTGACAGCTGTGTCGCGCTCTGCACGTCGGTCTGCAACGTCGAGTCGACCTGGCCGAGCAATTGGTGGCGTACAGCCACGTAGGAGGCGACGGCGGCGAGCGCGAGACTGATTCCCACGGCCGCGGCAACCAGAACTCCTAGCCGAGCACGAAAGCTGGTGCGCATAAGCCAGTTCGCCACCGGCTACCTCCCCACCGGCTCCCGCATGACGTAACCGACTCCGCGCACCGTATGAATCAGACGGGGCTCTCCTTCGGCTTCGGTCTTGCGACGCAGATAACCGACATAGACCTCGAGGGAGTTCGAGTTCGCGCCGAAGTCGTATCCCCAGACGCGGTCGAAGATCACCTCTCGCGGAAGCACCTGTCTCGGGTTGCGCAACAGGAGCTCGAGCAGGAGGAACTCGGTTCTGGTGAGCTCGATGCGCCGCTTTCCTCTGAACACGTCACGGGTGCCCGGGTCGAGCGACAGATCGGAGTAGCGGAGCATGTCGCTGTCGCTCGAGGCGCTCCGGCGCATGAGAGCCCTTATGCGGGCTAGCAGCTCCTCGAGGGCGAAGGGCTTCACGAGATAGTCGTCCGCCCCGGCATCGAGGCCTTCCACCCGCTCGTCGATCGCCGCCCGCGCAGTCAGGATCAGCACGGGGGTGTGGTCTCCGGCCCGGCGAAGCCGCCGGGTTACTTCGAGCCCGTCCATCTTCGGCATCGCCACGTCGAGGACGATCGCGTCTGCCGGATGCTCGGCGTGCGCTGCGAGAGCAGCGGAGCCGTCTTCCGCCATCTCCGTCGAGTACCCCTCGAACCTGAGGGCGCGGTCGAGCGCTTGGCGGACGGCCGGCTCGTCGTCGACTACGAGAACTCGCACCACTCCAGTGTGACGGAAACATCTGAGAAACGGCTGAACGCTGCGAGAAAAGGAGAACCGAGACCCTGCGGCCGGGCATCGGGCCGGGGTCACGCGTCCCGCCGGCGAAGCCGGCCTCAATCGGGGGCAGGGCCCGGGGCCCCAAGTCGGTGTCCGAGTCGCTGTCCAAGTCGCTGTTAGAGGGTCCCGGGGCGGATCAAGTGTTAGAGCAGTACGCTTTCGTGACCATGTCTCGCGTCCTTATCGAGCGGAGGCTGATCGACGTAGCTCAGCGTCTAAAACGCGCTCGGGAGGAACTGGCGATCATCGAGGAGCAGTTGCTGGTTCTCAACGACGCCGCCGACGAGGCGCGCATCCGCTCGCTCGTGTCCGAGACCCCCCTGGCCCACCGGGAGTACACCGAGGCCCAGCGGCATGCCGACGCGATGGACCGAACCCGCAAGGCGGTTCTCGCCGACGTGGCAGAGTTGCAGGCCTCTCAAGACGACCTCCTCGATCGCCTGATCGGGGAGAGTCGGGGATGAGCTGGCTTTCAGCCGGGTGAAGTTTTTTCCGTAGACGAGACCTCAAGGAGCAGTGCCCGTGGCAGTACGCGTCGTGATCGCCGAGGACGAGGCCATCGTCCGCCTCGACCTCAAGGAGATCATGGAAGAGGAGGGTTACGAGGTGGTCGGCGAGACCGGCCGTGGTGACGAGGCGGTCGAGCTCGTCAGGCAGCACCGGCCGGACATCGCCATCCTCGACATCAAGATGCCCGGTATGGACGGGCTCACCGCGGCGAGGGAGATCAGTTCCGAGCGGTTGAGCGCGGTGCTGATCCTCACCGCTTTCAGCCAGCGCGACCTGATTGAGCAGGCTCGCAACGCCGGCGCACTCGCGTACCTCGTGAAGCCGTTTCAGAAAAGCGAGCTCCTGCCCGCGATAGAGATGGCGCTCGGGCGGTTCGCCGAGATGAAGGCGCTCGACGAGCAGGTCCGGTCGTTGGAAGAGAGCCTCGAGGTTCGGAAGGCCGTTGACCGCGCCAAGGGGATCTTGATGGACGAGCTGGGATGGAAGGAGCACGAGTCTTTCTCGTGGATTCAAAAGACCGCCATGAGTGAGAGGGTTCGCATGGTGGAGGTGGCGGAGCGAATCATCAACGGCGAACTGAGACCGGCTCCTCAAAACGACGGGCACGGCGACTGAGTCCATCGGTAAGACGAGCAACTGAAACGCGTTCATAGGGGGAAATATGACGAGCTGGAACCTTGCCGACATCTGGGAGGCGGTTGCCGACGCAAGGCCCGGAAGCGAAGCGCAACGCAGCGGGGAGCGCGTGTTCACGTTCGCCGAGTTCGATCGGCGATCGAACGCGCTCGCAGCCGACCTGCTGGATGCCGGCCTTGGCCATCAAGCGAAAGTGGCGGCCTACCTCTACAACGGACCCGAATACCTCGAGGTGTACTTCGCTGCGTTCAAGGCGGGCCTGGCACCGCTGAACGTCAACTACCGCTACGGCGCCGGAGAGTTGATCTACCTGCTCGACAACGCGGACGCTGAAGCCGTCGTGTTTCACGCGGCGTTCGCCCCCATCGTCGAGGAGATCCAGCCGAAGCTCCCGAACGTCCGCCGCTGGTATGTGGTCGAAGACGGCTCCCCGGCACCCGACTGGGCGGTTCGCTACGAGGAGTTGGTGGCGAGCGGAGCAGATCGGATCGCCTCCGGCTGGGGAAGGTCCCCGGACGACCTGCTCCTCCTTTACACCGGCGGCACGACGGGCATGCCGAAAGGGGTCATGTGGCGCCAGGACGACCTGGTCAACGTCCTCGGTTCCGGCGGCAATCCCTTCATCGGGGCTCCACCAGCGAACGACGTTTCGGAGATTCGGTCGCGCCTCGAGGCCGGCCAGCCCAGCATGAGCTCACTCCCTGCCTGCCCGCTGATGCACGGCACCGGACAGTTCAGCGCTTTCATCGCCTTGATCGGCGGCGGTTGCGTCGTGACCACGCCCGGCCGAAAGTTCGACCCCGCCGTCCTGTGGCAGACCATTTCCGCTTACCGAGTCAACAGCGTTGCCATAGTCGGCGACGCGTTTGCGCGGCCGATGCTCGCCGAGCTGGACGCCAACCCTGGAAAGTACGACCTTTCGGAGCTGAAGCTGATCAACTCGTCGGGCGTGATGTGGAGCCAGGAAGTCAAGGATGGCCTGCTCCGGCACGTTCCTCACGCCATCCTCTTCGACAGCCTCGGTTCCTCCGAGGGGGTCGGTTTGGGAGCGAGCATCTCGGCCGCGGGGACTGCTGCCGGAACCGCGCAATTCTCTTTAGGCAACGGCGTGCGTGTCCTTACCCCGGACGACCGCGACGTGGAACCGGGATCGGGGGAGACGGGGGTGATCGCGCTGCCTGGTTTTCTTCCGGTCGGGTATTACAAGGACCCGGAGAAATCGGAGCGGACCTGGCGAGTCATCGACGGAGTGCGGTACGTGCTCCCGGGGGACTATGCAACGGTTGAGGCAGACGGGGCGATCAAGCTTCTGGGACGAGGGTCGGTCGTCGTGAACACGGGGGGCGAGAAGGTCTTCCCTGAGGAGGTCGAAGAGGTGATCAAACGGCTTCCCGAAGTCGCGGACGCCGTGGTCGTAGGCATCCCAGACGACCGTCTGGGCGAGACGGTGTGCGCGGTCGTCCAAAAGGAGACCGGCTCCTCGATGACCGCGGGAGAAGTTGAGGCTGCCGTCCGGGGGGAACTGGCCGGTTACAAGGTGCCGCGGAGAGTGATGTTCGTTGAATCGATAGGGCGTAGCCCCGCCGGAAAGGTTGACTACCAGCGAATCCGACGCGAGGCCGCCGAGCATCCCGCCGAGACGGTGAGCTGAACATGACGGCTCCAACGATTCCAGCCGTCGATCCGGCGATCACCGCAGAACTCGAGCTCTTTCCGATCTCCGTCGCGGATCTGAGCCTGGAGACCCTTCCCACGGTGCGCGATTTTCGATCGCAGTTGGTCGGCGGTATCGAGCTGTCCGATGCGGTCGAACGGTCGGACCTGGTGATCCCCGGACCCACCGGCGCGCCGGACGTCGCCGTACGCGTCCATCGGCCCAAGGACGTTTCGGGTGACCTGCCCTGCGTCTACTCGATTCACGGCGGCGGCTATGTCATCGGGAGCTACGACATGGACGACCTTCGTTTCGACAACTGGTGCCCGAGGCTGGGTGCTGTAGGAGTGTCTGTCGAGTATCGCCTCGCGCCAGAGACCGCTTACCCGGGGCCACTCGAAGATTGTTACGCAGGGCTCAAGTGGGTCCATGACAACGCGGACACCCTCGGCATCGATCGGGGAAGGATCGGTGTCTCCGGTGCGAGTGCGGGCGGTGGACTCGCCGCCGGATTGGCTCTGCTGGCGCGTGACCGCGGCGATATACCCCTGGCCTTCCAAATGCTGATCTACCCGATGATCGATGATCGGCGGGTCACGCCGTCAAGCCGTTGGGACGTTCCGATCTGGAGCCCGGCAAACAACGAGTTTGGTTGGCGCTGCTATCTCGGCGACCTGTTCGGCACTGACGACGTGCCTGCGTACGCGGCCGCGTCGAGGGCTGAGAACCTCGAGGGGCTTCCACCGACCGGTATTTGGGTTGGCACCGCCGACGGGTTCTGCGACGAGGACATCATCTACGCCCAGCGGCTCATCCAGGCGGGGGTCCCGACGGAACTGCACGTGTACCCCGGCGCGCCGCACGCCTTCGACATGTTTCCATCAGCGGACGTCTCGAAGCGCTGCCGGCGAGAGATGCTCGACTGGCTCAGGTCTGCGCTCTCCTAGGGTCGAGGAGCGGCCAGCCCGGCTGAGGTTTCGGGCCGGCTTCGCCGGGGTGGCGCCTCCAGGCGACGCCAGAAAGTGCCTCGAGCACGACACGGTTGGCGAGGAACGCGGTGACCTCTGAGTTGTCGTATGGCGGAGCGACCTCGACGACGTCCATCCCGGCGAGAGGAACTTCCATCGCAATCCTGCGCACAGCGTCGAGGAGTTGGCGCGTCGACAACCCGCCGGGTTCAGGTGTTCCAGTTCCCGGTGCCATGCCGGGATCGACCACGTCTACGTCGACGGAAAGGAACACCCCGTCACAGTCGTCGGTCGCGATCGCAATGGCCTCGGTGAGACAGTCATCGAGCCCGCGCTCGACGATCTCGGCCATCTCGTAGCTGCGCATGCGTTGCTCGGCCATCCACGCGAGTGTCTCGGGGTCGGGCCAGTAGCCGCGCAGCCCGATTTGCAGGAACCGGTCTCCGCGCGCCGCGCCCGACTCGATGAGCCTGCGCATGGGTGTGCCGTGACCGATCAGCGACCCGTACTGGGTGTTCCCTGTGTCCGCGTGTGCGTCGAAGTGGATGACCGACACCCGACCCCAGCCGACTTGGCGGGCGACTCCGGTCACGTCCGGCCATGCGATCGTGTGGTCACCGCCGAGCACCACCGGGATCGCGCCTGAGGTAGCGATTGTCAGCACCGCCGCTTCGAGTCGCGCCATCGATGTCTCGATCTCGCCCGGCGGCATCTCGACGTCTCCCGCATCGACCACGCGGAGATCGGCCAGGGGATCGACGCCAAGAGCCAGGTGCGGCCGGCTCCC